>CALVKH010000009.1 GCA_944332575.1 uncultured Bacilli bacterium
TCTGCATCTTTATTTGCTTCTACTGTTTTTCTCCAATATGATGGATGCAATTCAGGTTTTGTAGTATCTACTACTGTTATAAAAATTTTATTTGTAGATACATTCCCGTTTGCATCTGTTGTTTTATATCTTAAATAATATTCCCCAGGTGTTCCCATATCTACTGTATTATTAATTAACTCTACTTTTACTTCTCCACTAGCATTGTCTGTTCCATATACCTCTGGGAATTCAGTAAATTCTGCATCTTTATTTGCTTCTACTGTTTTTCTCCAATATGATGGATGCAATTCAGGTTTTGTAGTATCTACTACTGTATATTTTAGATCATTGCTTACTCTATTTCCAGCTTTGTCAGTTGAAATATAACGGCATGTGAATGTACCAACTTTTGTTTGATCTGGTTTTGAATACCATTTATCTAACACTACACTTGCAACACCAGATAAATCATCAGTTACATATTCACTCATATCAGGACATGTAAATTCTGCATCTTTATCTACTTCAAGTGTATAATTCCATTGTTCTGGTTTAAAGTTAGGTAGACCAAAATCTACTATGAAACTTATTTCTAATAAATTATAAGCTGCATCACGAACTTTCAAATAATATTTTCCTTGTTCGTCAATAACATATCCACTATTAACAGTTACTTTTTCACCATTTGGTAAAGTAAGTTCTGCTTTATGAAGATATTCTTCAGTTATTTCCAAAGTAATAGGATCTTTATAATATCCACCATTTTCAACATTTACCCATGGAATATCTTTATCAATAGTGAATGTATATTTAGTATCATGACCAAATTTATCTTTAGCAACAACATCATATACACCTGGTTCAGTATATACTTTTTTAAATGTTCTATTTTCATTATTTGCTACCGATGTAAAATCACTAGTAGTATATACATCATCATTAACTTTTACTTCAGTTAAGAATTTATCAAATACTGTTAATGTTACATCATCTCTAAAGTAAGTACCAACACCAGTACCTGTTGCATCTATGGTTGGGTCTTCTTTATCAATTGCTACCCAAATTACTGTTTCATTTCCTAATTTATCGTATGCAGTTAAACGATAAGTAGCTTCGCTAGTTAAAACAAATTCGTCTTTTGTTTCTAACACTTTAGTATTTTCATCTTGATTATAAATTTCTACATAATCGAAAGATAAATCACTAATAACTACATTAATATCACTATCGCTATGAGTACCACTTGCTATATTAAATGCTGGATCACTATAGTCAACAGTAAATGTAATGGTAACTTCATTAAATGCCGCATCAACAACTGTTAATGAATATTTACCTTCCTCTACTTCATAACCATTAGGTATTTCAATACTATCAGTACTTCCATCATTTTGAACAGTGATAGTAACTTCATTTTCATCTTCTACTTCGATTTTTGTTTTGCTAGATAATATTGCTCCGTCTTCAATATTTATCCCCGGTTCATTTTCATCATTTAATAATTTTGCTAATTCATCTAATGTTGCTTGTAAATCTGATTTTAAATTTGCATTTTGTAATGCTTCTACTTTTTCAATGATTTCTTCATCAGCTCTAAAATCTCTAGCGTCATCCATATCGTCTTTATCAGCTGAAGTATTAACTTTACTTTCTAGTTGCTCTACTAAAGCAATAGCATCAATACTGTTCTTTACTTCTTCTAGACGATCTGATAATTCTTCTTTTCTATTGTCTGTTACATTATTAACTAAATCTAATGCTGTATTATAAGACTCTTCATCTAATTTTTCTTCAGCATTAATTACCGCTTGCAATGCTAGTTCATAAGAATTATCTACTACTGGAATTGTATTGATAACGTTATCAGTTGTTTCATCTTCATCGTCAGTAATTGTATCATCATCTTGTCCATCATCTTCTCTATCGCTATCGTCATCTTCAACATCAGACTGATCACCATTCTCTAATCTTTTACTATCATCGTCACCCAATGGATTAGCAAAAGTAAATAGCATTAGTCCAATAAATATAAATAGTACAATTGCAATAATATACTTCTTCTTACCATTCATAAATAAACCTCCCTATTAATTACATTCAACCATAAAATACGACGAAAATACCCTATGCCTGAATTCACTATATATTATAAAATCAATATTTAAATTTGTCTACAAAAAAAAACATTTTTCGACATAAAATAATTAGCAAAAAATAAAAATAGATTTTATTTAGTAAAACCTATCTTATAATACCTATCTTATTTAATGGCCATATTCTAATTCTTACCTTACCAATAATATCTTCTTTAGGAATAAGACCTACTGAAGCATCTCTACTATCTAGAGAATCTTCTCTGTTATCCCCTAATACCAAATACATATCTTCTGGTATTTCATCATACCCTAATTCACTTAAAGAAAAATCATCAGTTATTACATCTTCTACATAATCTTCATCCATATATTTATTATCGATATATAATTTATTATCTTGAAATTCTACATATTCCCCAGGTAACCCAATGACTCTTTTTATTAAATACTTAGTATCAGCATAATATAAAGAAACAACATCACCGCGTTTAATATCTGTAAAGCGATAACTTATTTTATCTAATAAAACAATATCGTTATTATTAAGCGTATCACTCATAGAAGGACCCACTACTTGTTGTAGACTAACAACATAAATAGCAAGTACTAAAACTACTACTATAACTATAATATATTTAAATGTATCTTTTATAAATTCTTTAATATCTAACCAATCCATAGCATTCTCCTTGTTAAAATAATTAAGCCTTTATTTCTTTATTTTAAAAATTAAAGATATTAACCAATATTGTTTAGTTATTGATAAATTATAGATTATTTTTCTATTTCTAGACAAATTTTTTAAATATTTATTCTTTTTATAATTAGGAAACTTATTATTTATATAATTTTTAAATTGTTTAATAACTTCTGCTTTTGTATTTTTATCTCCATCTATTCTACAAACTCTAGTAACTCCATAAATTAAAATATGTTCAATTGCTAAAAACTCAAGTTCAGAATAAAATTTATTATAAAGTGATTTTCCAACAAAGAAATCAATAATATCATTAAAAGAAATTAATAAATCTAAATTTTTTAATATTTTTGAACTATTCATGATAGAATTTTCTCTTATCAAATAATTATATAAAGGTAAATTAACATAATCTATTTTATCTGTCAAAGCCAATAACTTTACTGTATAAGAAAGATCTTCATACCACACTTTATCTGTTGTAAAAAGAACATCTGACTCAAGTAAAAACTTACGTTTATAAAGTTTACACCATGTACCAATAGGATTAAAAAGTCTACTATTCTTCCTTGATTCTGTACTCATAATTATTTTATCATTAATTAAAGTATCTTCCACTCTACTAGGATAAATATTTTTATATCCACAGATGATTATATCACTATCTGTTTTTTTAGCCCTATCATACATTTTCTCAAGCATATCAAGCTCTATCCAATCATCACTATCAATATAAGCAATATACTCTCCACTTGCTTTCTTTAATCCTAAATTTCTAGCACTTCCTACTCCACCATTTTCTTTAACAATGGAAACTATTCTTTTATCTTTTTTCTTATATTCATCAATAATTACTTGACTATTATCTGGACTTCCATCATTAACTATGATGATTTCAATATCTTTTAATGTTTGATTCATAATACTATCCAAACATTTTTCTAAATAGTCCTCTACATTATAAACAGGTACAATAACACTAACCTTTTTTTTCATAATTCACCTACTTTATCGAATCTAACAGTTTTTCAAAAGAAGATATTTGCTTATCAATAGTGAACTTATCAATATTCTTCTTACCATGTTCACTAAATTGATGATACAACTTCTTATCAGTTAGTAAATGAATAACTTTCTCTACAAATAAATCAACATCCATATTATCTATTACATATCCACACTTATTATCATCAGATAACTCATAGGCTCCACCTACTTTAGCACATACAAAAGGTTTTCCTAAACAAAGTCCTTCCGCAAATATAGTAGGAAAGCCTTCATACTTGGACATTTGAACTAATAATGTACTATTTTTTATATATGGATAAGGATTCTCTTTAAATCCTAAAACTTCTACTTCATTTTCCAAATCAAAAGATTTTATTCTCTTTTTCAATTCATCCATTAAATCCCCATGACCTATATACTGTAACTTAAATTTAATCTTCTTTTCTTTTAACTTTTTAGCAACTTCTAATAATTTTAATGGATTCTTAACTTCATCTAACCTTCCTAAACAAAGTAAAATAGGGACTTTACTCTTAGGTAATGTTTCTAGAGAAGCTTTTTCATTTATTAATTTAAAATTAAAAGAGTTATAAATCATTTCTGTTTTATCTTTCAAATAAGGAAACCTTTCAATCGTAAGGTCATAATTATATTTAGAGATCATAATAATTTTATCTACCATCTTAAAGTATTTTTCTTGTAATTTAAGATCTCTTTTTTTATCAGTCTTCTCATTTACTTCCCCATGTAACCAAATAATGGTCTTTCTACTATAATCTAATAAAAAAGATGGGATCATTTTTGTAAAGGCTATTTCATAATCGTATTTTTTAGGAGTATATTTTTTCCTTAAAATAGATGGATGATATCTTACTAAAAACATTTTATAAAATTTATCTATTTTATTGGTGTGATTAACATCCACTATTGGTGGTAATATGTTAATATTATCATTCACAGGTTCTTTCTTTATATTAAAATGAAAATATTCTAAAATATCAATTTCATATTTATTAGGATCCAAATGATTAACTAAATTAGTTAATATATTTTCGGCTCCTCCACCCCAAGAATATGTCCATATGATAAATAATAATTTTTTCTTTTTCATAATACCTACTTTCTAATGTTATGAATCAAATCTAATAATTTGTAACATCTTTTATAAACTAAAAAATTAAATAATCTTGTCTTAAAAGTTTCTTTTTTTAAATAAGGATTACGATACCAATTAGGAATATTTTCTTTAATCCACTTCGATATTTCTTTTAAAATTTCTTTTGCTTCAGGATAGCCTTTCAATCTAATATAACTATCTCTAAGTAAATTTATAATTAATGAATATTCGTATTCGTCATGATATTTACTATTTTTGACCAGTTGGTAAAGATGATCACTAGCATCAATAATATGGCCAAATTTTTTATTAAATTTTTTTTGTGTCATAGTAGAGTTTTCTCTTATTAAATAATAATATAAAGGTTGATCTACATGCGTTATATTGTTACAAAACAAAGCATAGGAAGGAACTACTGCATAATCTTCGTATATAATTCCTTCTGGAAAATATAAATTATTATCCACAATAATATCTCTTTTAATCATCTTTCCCCAAGGTCCTGAAGCATTTAAAATATAAGTTTTAATTGGATCATTTCCATCTCTTTGGATAAAGGATATAGGAGTATATACATTATCTCGCGCTCTAAAATAATCACAAGTAACTATATCACTATGATTTTCTTTAGCATTATTATACAATACTTCGAGCATATCTAGTTCAATCCAATCATCACTATCAACAAAGCATAAAAATTCGCCATGAGATTTTTTGATTCCTAAATTTCTAGCACTAGCTTGTCCACCGTTTTCTTTCATAACGGAAATAATCCTTTTGTCCTTTTTCCTATACTTATCAATAATTTTTTGACTATTATCTGGACTTCCATCATTTACTACTATAATTTCAATATCTTTTAATGTTTGATTTATAACTGAGTCTAAACACTTCTCTAAATAATCTTCTACGTTATAAACCGGTATAATCACACTTACTTTCTTCATATTAACTCCTAGATATAAAATTTAATAATTTATAATGTCTTTTATAAATTTGTTTTGTAATAAATCTATACTTCCATCCTCTTTTTTTGATATAAGGATTATTTAAAAAATCACAATAATTTTCTTTAATAAAATCCACAATATCTTTTAATAACTGCTTACTGCCACTTACATCTTTTAATCTAAAATAAGTATCTCTTAATAAATTATCAATAATTAAATACTCATATTCTCTTTTATATTGTAAATAATACTTATCTTTATTAATATTATCATTAAGAATTTGACTAGCTTTTAAAATATCATAAAACTTAGGTTTAAATACTTTATCATTCATAATAGATGTTTCTCTTATAAAATAATAATATAGCGGTTCATCTACATAACTTATTTTATTTATTTTTTTTATCAATAAAGGATTAGAAGCAAAATCTTCGTAAATCATTCCTTCTGGCCAGTGCTTTTTACTTATTATTTCTCGTCTATAAATTTTATTCCAAGCACATGGTACACTGATAATATAGTTTTTTTTCATGTCATTAGACTCTAATAATAATCCTGGCATTACAACATGATTACCATTATCATATGCCTTATAATAATCACATGATACTATATCACTATCATCTTCTTTTGCTTTCTTATACATCTTTTCATACATAGTATGATCTATCCAATCATCACTATCGACATATCCAATATATTCACCCGTTGCTTTTTTTAATCCATAATTTCTAGCACTAGATAATCCACCGTTTTCTTTCATAAGAGAAATAACTCTTTTATCTTTCTTTTTATACCTATCAATAATTTTTTGACTATTATCTGGACTTCCATCATTTACTACAATAATTTCTATATCTTTTAATGTTTGATTTATTAAACTATCAAGACATCTTTCCAAGTATGATTCAACATTATAAACTGGAACAATAATACTTACCTTTACCAAAGTATCACTCCTAACTATATATTTAGTATAACAGAAAAAAAAGAGTATTTCTACTCTTTATACATTAATATATTTCTTAACACTATAAATTCCCAATAATATTAAACTAGACATTGAAACAAAACTTATTCCATCAAAAGAAGATTCAACCCCTGTTTTAGGTGGTACTATTTCTCCACTTTCTACTTTCTTGTAATAAACATTCATAATGTTTTCTTCTTGATCTAAGATTACAATAGGTTCAAAATTATCAAAAACATATCCTTCTTTTGGTTTATCTATAAAAGAAGTAATCTCTTTACCATATGTTTGATCATAATAACATTCCGTTGCATTTATATCAACAATTCCATCATAGAAATAATTCACACAATAACTCAAATTATCTTTCTTAGAATAAATTACATTAACAATGTTTCCCTCTTCTTTAATATTAAATTTTATTTCTTCTCCTTTATAATAATATCCTTCTGGTAATTTATAAGTAGTATCCACAGTTATTTCCTTATCATATTCATCTGTGTTGTTAATACTATCAATTAAATTTTCTTCATTTATTTCATCTTTATAGTAATTAATTACATAATCATATTTAGGAATTTTCCAATATACTTTACTAGACTTTTCTAGTTCTAAATTTTTATTTTCTCCTAAAGAATCTGTATAACTAATCGATGCATTATTATTAGTGTCATGCCATCCTGTTTTAATATTGTCTTTTACTTGAATATTAAAATTAAAAGTAATATCTTCCTTTTCAGATAACTTATCTATTTTATAAGTAACAGTATTATTATCCACTATTACTCCATCAGTTGCGCTCTTATCTACATAATTAAAGTTATCTCCTATCACATCCTTGATAGTAACATCAATACCAGCTGGAAATTTAGAAATATTTGATACTATATTATTAAACTTAGTTGCGATATCATCAATTTTTCCTGAAGAATAATATTTAGAGTCAGGACTAGTAACTAAAGTTTTCAAAAACTCTGCATTACTTTCCGTAGTATCATAACCAACAGCAAATAACTCAATATTATTATTCTTGATATTGGTTGCTTCATCACTAGCTTCTTTTCTAGCTATATAATCTGTAAATATATTAGTATATACTTGTGGTTCACCATCAGACATTAAGATTACAAACTTTTTAGCATTTTCTTCTTTTACATTATTTAATAATGTAAATGCTTCTTGTAATCCTTTTGCCATATTAGTTCCACCATTAGGCTCATTGAAATCAACATTTTTTAATTCTTTATTATCAAATTCTCTAGCTACTTTAGCATTGTTAGCAAAAGTAACTAATGCGATATTTGCTCCTTCTACATTTTTTAATAATTCTTTAGAAAAGCTAATAGCGCCTTCCGTTGCGTTTTGCCATTTATCACCGCAATCATGTTTGAATGATTCGCACATACTTCCAGATGTATCAAATACAATTACAGCGTATAATGGATTAGTAACGCTATTTGATTTTACTGAATCTTTACTAGATATATCAAATTTAACATTATAAATACCTTGTTCTTTATCAACAACTGATACTGTTTTAGTAAGTTTTACTCCACCGTTTGTGGTATCATCACCAATAAAATTAACTGGATCAATTAAATCTCCTTTGGTATCTGCATGAACAGGTATCATTCCTACTAAAACTATCAAAATAAGAAAACTACTAATTATTTTTTTTATTGTTTTACTCATTATTATCCTCTACTTTCTTAAGATTAATCAATAAAAACGAATCAGAAGGTTCATAGTAACAAGTTTGTAACGTCATCAATTGATCGTTGATACTAACTCGAACGTCTAAATTAATAACCGATTCTTCCTGCATCCATTTTATATGGTTTTCTAACTCTTCTACTGTAGAAAATTCAATTTTTGTATGAGTAGTAGTATTATCCGGGATAATCATAACGGAGAATATTTCCCATTTCGTAATACCATCACTAGTAGTAAAATACATATATGGATTTTCTTTCACAAAATCATCATTTAAGTAACTTGTTAATTTACCAAAATCAGTTGCAAGTGTCTGTGAATTATGACCATATATAAGTATTTTCTTGCTATCTAAATTATTTCGATAATCTATAAAAAGACTTCCTACAATATCGTGATTTTTACTTATGTCATGATCCATATAAAAATTATTATCACTACTTTGTACAACAGCACTATTTAACCCTATTGATTCACTTGATAATATAGCTTGTATGTCCTGGTTATCAAACTCCTTTCTTAATACTTCTATCTTATTGACAGTATCAGAAGATTGGTTTAAAAGTACTTTTATTGAATCAATATCACTAGATTTAGGTTCATTTTCTTCCTCTTTATTATGTAATGTCAAACCTATAGAAAAAGTTACACAAAAAATAGTTACTATTAAAACCAGTTTAAGTACTTTCTTTAATTTCATAAACGAATCTCCCTCTACTAATCAAATATACGTCTTTATTATAAAAATTATTAATGACGAAATTTGTAGATATAACGACCAAACTAAATATTTTTTACAATAAAAAAAATACACTGTTGTGTACTTAAAAAACAATTTGCTTTAATGACATATGGATATCTCCACTAGTAATTTCAACATCAGATTTCCAATTGATAACCAGATGCACCAGAGTTTTTCAATACAAGCTTTGTACAATTTTTTTAGTTGACAAAAAAAGAACATATGATTTCTCAAACGTTCTTTAATTACTATTACAGTTTCCACCACTACTTGCTATTACATCCTTTAATTTATCCATTGCCTCTTGATTATTTGTAATATCCTTCAAATGTGATTCATTTAATACATCTATTTCTTCCTGCGGTAAGTCACCTTCTATTTTATCATAATAGCTTATTATTTTACCTTTTTCTACCGTTATCGTTATTGTAGTTGCTCCAATATCACACTTTAATTGTTCTTGGGAAGAAGTACATCCTACTAATAAAAAACAAACAGTTAAAATCAACAATAATTTTAATTTCATTTTATCTCCTCTATTTTATTTTAGAAATAACTTCTTGATGTTCACTACTACCTAAATAATCTCTAGTATATTTATTTTCTTTTGGTAATTTCTCATATTTTAATCTTAAAATTTTCTCTACGGAAGTATTAATTTGTTCTTCCGTAATATCACCATTTACTATTGCTTCCTTAATTATTTGTACAGCTTCTTTACTAGGGGAAGCCATTAGTAAAATATCCACTCCTGCATTAATGGCATTAATATAAATTTCTTTTTTAGTATAGTTATTAGTTAGTGCTCCCATGTTTAGTGCATCTGTGATAACTAATCCATCAAAACCTAATTCTTCTTTTAATAAATCGGTTATCACCTCTTTGGATAATGATGCTGGAGTATCATCCCCAGTAATACTAGGTACAGCTAAATGACCTATCATAATGACATCGGCTCCTTCATCAATTGCTTCTATAAATGGTTTTAATTCTAAATCAAGTAATTCTTCTTTAGTTTTTGTTACTACTGGTAAAGTATAATGAGAATCTTCATCAGTATCTCCATGACCTGGAAAATGTTTATAAACGGAAATTATTCCGGTACTTTCTAATCCTTTTGAAAAAGATAAGGCCATTTTAGAAACAGTATCACTAGTAGTTCCAAATGCTCTAGTCCCAATTACTGTATTATTAGGATTAGAGTAAATATCTAATACAGGAGCAAAATCCATATTAATATCAAAAACCCTTAACTCTTCTCCCATGACTCTTCCAACATCATATGCTAACTCTTCATCATTCGTTAATCCTAATTCATACATAGAAGGTATTACAGTTACTTTTTGATCTGTTAATTGTTTTAATCTTTGAACCATTCCACCTTCTTGATCAACAGAAATAAACATTGGAATATCACTCGTACTATTAACATCATCTACAAACTTTTTCGCTTGCTCATAACTTTCAAAATTTTCAGAGAATAGAATAAATCCACCTGGTTTTACATCATTTAAAATATTAATTAAATTCTCATCTGCTTCACTACTTCGATAAGATACAATTAACATTTGCCCTATTTTTTCTTCTAAGCTCATTGCATTTAATTGCTCTTTTACTTGATCAATTTCTTCTTCATTATTTTTATCTATATTTTCATTTCCACATCCCGTTATAATTAAAATAGAAATTAATATACCAAACAATAACTTTTTCATATTTTACTCCTTTGAAAGAAAAAAGATAGATATCTACCTTTATTCACTTAAATTATAATAAACATCTTGTACATCATCTAAATCTTCTAATACTTCAACTAGTCCTAATACTTTTTCTTTCGCTTCCTCATCAACTTCAATTAGGTTTGACGCAACAAAAGTAATTTCACTAGTAATAAATTCTTTTACTCCCGCTTCTTCCAAAGCTTCTTTTACTGCTATAAAATGATCCGTATCAGTATATATTTCATAATTATCATCATTAACAATGAAATCTAATGCTCCATTATCAAGTGCTACCATCATTGCTGTATCTTCATCAATACTCTTATCAGTAACGATTACTCCTTTACGTTCAAATAAATAGGAAACAGAACCATCAGTCCCTAAATTACCACCTTTTTTAGTAAAAGCACTTCTTACTTGAGACGCTGTACGATTACGATTATCGGTTAGACAATCTACCATAAAAGCAACCCCACTAGGTCCATATCCTTCATATCTTACTACTTCATAATCTTCTCCACCTAAAGCTCCTGTTGCCTTATCTATTGCTTTTTGAATATTATCTTTAGGCATATTATTACTCTTAGCTTTTTCTAATACTGCACGCAAAGCTGGATTATGATCAGGATTACCATCTGTACCTCTAGCTGCTACATAAATCTCTTTTGCTATTTTTTGAAATATTTTTCCTCTTTGTTGGTCTAATTCACCTTTTTTTCTGTGAATTGTTGCCCATTTTGAATGTCCACTCATAACTTCACTCCTAACTTAAAAATTGTATGATTACAGGTGATAAAATCAATAATAATATTAATAAAATAAAAAATATTACTGATATTACCGATACCTTTAAAGGGATTTTACTAATTTTAGCTTTTGCCGATAATATTTGCTTATCTCGAATGTAATCAATCTGGTTGTACATAGTTTCAATAATACTATTACCAAATATATTAGATTGAGCAATATTCAAGATGATGTTATTAATAGTATCAGACGGTATTCTTAGTTTTAAGCTATCTAGTGCTTCATTTAAACTTTTGCCATATCTTACTTCTCTTAAAGCTTGCCTAAACTCATACGATAGTTCTGAATCAATACTATTAGCGGTTATTTCTAATGCTGTTTTTAAATTACGCCCGGTCTCTAATGATAATGTCAATACCTCAAAAAAGTACATTGCGTCCCCATCTAATATATCTGCTCTAGCCGCTATTTTTTTATCAATTACCACTTTAGGTAAAAAGTAAAAATAAATAATTGATATAGCTGGTGCAATAATAAATCCCAACTCGAATATATATAATAACATAAAAAACAAAAAGATGGTAGTTAAAAGTCTAATGTTTAAAAAAATAACTGCATCATAAGAATTGTTATATCCCAATAAATCAATTCGTTTTTGGTATTTATTAATTGTTTCCTCAGAATAAATTTTATAAGCTAAGTTAAGACTCTTTTTCCTCTTTTTCATTACATCATCACCTTAACTTTCATTACTCTTCTTATAATAATTATATACAAGATATATATCAAAATTATAACTATTAATATAAATATACCTATAGGATCAGTAAATAAAGGTACAAAATAAGTCGGATTCAATAAGAATATACCAACAAATAGTAAAATAGGAATTACTACTAATATTTTAAATATTGCATTAGCGGAAGCTGCTAGTGCTCCTAATTCTTCTTGAAGTTTCTTTCTAGTAAAAGAATTACGTTCGACAGAAGCAAAAACTTGAACAATATTACCCCCTGTTTTATTTAACACATTTAAAGAAGTAGTGATATATCTTGCTTCTTTCGTATCAATACGTTTGGTAAAACGTTCAAATACTACTTCCATATTTAGGCCAAAACTTAAATCAATATACATTTTCTTAAATTCTTCACTAATAGGTCCTGTTAGCTCTGTTGACACTATATATATTGCTTGCATAATACTAAGTCCTGATTTAAAGGAGTTATTCATAATAATAATAGCTTTTAACATATCTTTTTCTATTTGCATCTTACGCATTTTAGTTTTAGAAAGCAAAAATACATCAGGTATAAAAAATCCTATTAAAAATGTTGAAAATAATTGAAAGAAAGTAATTCCTTTATATTGAAAAACATCAGATATGATAATTAATCCCATCATAGCAAGTCCTGCAAATACTTTGTTAGACATATAATCCATAGGATCTTCCCTAATGATTCTAGTATTATCACAATACTTTTCATATTTTTTACTATATTCATCAAATATTTTAAGTTTATACAAAAATTTTGACATCCTTTTTTGAGCATTATTATATATTTTAATCAATTTATCAAAAAGTGATAACTCATTATCTTTAATAACACTAACAGTAAACTTATTGAATCGTCTTTCTAATCTAGTTAATCTATTTAGTCTTAATAACCATATTACTATGCCAAATAATAATACAATAATAATTATTTGTACAATAAGTAAATTTATATTATAACCACCTGGCATAGTGATCCCTCCTAATCTTTTTTCTTCTTATCTTTTTTATTTAATTCTTTTTCAATAGCCATAAAAATATCATCTACAGAAGTTACTCCTCTACTTTTCATTTTTTTATAGACTTGAGGTATATAATTATATAAAATGAATTCTCCATTTACTTCTCCTTTATCAGTAAGTCCTTTTTGACGAAAAGCAAAGATTTCTTTTAATAAAATATTATCGCCATCAAATCCTACTACTTCGGAAATACTAGTAACTTTTCTTCTTCCATCACTAAGTCTTTCAATATTAATAACAATATCTAAGGCTTTTTCGATATATTCTCTTACAGCTTTTAGTGGTATATCAATTCCACCCATTAAAATCATAGTTTCTAACCTATTTAAGGCATCTTCTGCTGAATTAGCATGAAGTGTAGTTAATGAACCATCATGACCAGTATTCATAGCTTGCAACATATCAAATGCTTCTTTTCCACGAACTTCACCAACAATAATACGATCAGGTCTCATACGCAAAGAATTTCTAACTAAATCTCTTATTGTTACTTCCCCTTCACGTTCATAATTCACGTTTCTTGTCTCTAATGAAATAACATGACTTTGTTTTAGTTTAAGTTCCACAGCATCCTCTATCGTTATAATTCTCTCATCAGGATTAATAAAATTTGACAAAACATTAAGTAAAGTTGTTTTTCCTGATCCTGTTCCTCCACAGACAACAATATTTAACTTGGCTTCCACACAAGCATCCATAAATCTCGCCATATAAGGAGTCATTGTACCATTCCCTATTAAAGATTCAATATTACTAATACTCTCTTTAAATTTACGAATAGTCATAACTGGTCCTTTTACTGACAAAGGTGGAATAATAGCATTAATTCTTGATCCATCTGGCAAATGAGAATCAACCATTGGATTACTAGAATCTATTGTCCTACCAAGGGGTTGAACTATTCTTTGAATTGTTCTAATAATATGATCATCATTAATAAATGATACTGAGTTATCTCTTAATAATTGTCCATCAACTTCAATATAAATTTCATTAGGTCCATTAACCATAATTTCTGTTACATTTTTATCTTCTAATAACTCTGTAATTGGTCCATATCCATTGATTTCATTTTCAATTAAATTAAAGATGTGATTTCGCTCAACATTAGATAAATCATATCCTTCCGTAATTCTATCTATTTCTTCATTAATATACTGTGTTAATAATTTTTCATCCGGTATTTGATTATCAATCAATTCTTGAATAATAGTATTTCTAAACTTATCTAGTAAGTCTTTATCTTTAAAAATATCATAATCATTAGTTACATCTTTATTATAACTATCATTAATATTTTCATTTTCTACTTCAAATTCTTTTAACCAACTATTTTTCTTCATCTTTATCTTCCTCCACATTATCTTCTAATAATTTGAGAGCTAAACGAGAAAAATTAACGGAGTCTTTCGAATTGTTATTCAACATTTTTTCAAACAATTCTAAAGTTTTTCCTTCGATAATATATTTATCGATTCCTTTAATATAAAATGATTTTGGAATAGTAAAATTAATTTTTTCAGTAATAAGATTTTCCATATCATAATTAGTAAAATATTTTTTTCTATCATCAACTGCATTATTTAATACTAAAACTAAATTATCTACATTCATATTTTTACAAATAGATACAAATATTTTAGTACTTTTTATATCTAGTGCATCATTAGTAAAAATATTTAAAATAATATCTGAACATTCAAAAGCTACCATATTAGTAACACTTAAAATATGGTTTGTATCTATTAAAATTACATCATAACGATTAGCAAAGCTTTTTAATATTACCTCTAAATATTTACGATCAATTCTTGATGCTTGCCTTGGATCTTTAGGAGAAGATAAGATATCAATATAATCATCATACTTAATAATATATTCTTTATCATCATCATATTTATAACGGTTATTAGCAACATCATCACACAAATTATAAATATTTCCTTTAACATCCAAATTAAGTGCAAATGCAATATCACCATTATATAAATCTAAATCAATGATTAATATTCTCTTTTTTATTTTTTTCAAGATAGCGGCGAGTTGTAAAACAGCAATAGTTTTCCCTACTCCACCTTTCATCGATGTAACTGTTATTACTTTCCCTTTTCTAATTTTTGACATATTATCACATCCTTATTTTATTGATATGGTGGAAAATCTTCATTGACATAATCAAAACTTGCTTTTGAAGTTAAAGTATAATGAGTTTTTCCAATAATATTTCCAAACAAACTTTTAATATCTTTTTTTAAAGTAAGCTCTACTTTATCACTACTCACAAACATAAAATCTATTTCAATACTTTCATCATTTTTAGCCACATATTCTTCGATTTCTTCGGAAGTCATGCCATTTATTACCGCATCTTCTACTATTAATTGATTAATTTGATTTAACTTATTAGTATGATAAGCAATATAAGTATTATCAATTATATATGCTGCTAACAACAATAAAAGAGGAAGTATTAAAACAAATACAATTAAAACTTGACCTTTATTATTCATATTTAATCACCCTCTTAGCTGTAACTGGATAAGGTGATGTAAGAATTAAATTTAAACCAGGGGTAATAAGATCTACTTCTCTTCGTAGTGTAATCGTTAAATACCCTTCCTCTTCTTCTTGTAAAGCCACATCTATTAAAGATGTAGCATTTTTATTTATTTCATCATATAAAGTATCATAATCAAGACTACTACGATCAATATCATCGATTATTCCTAGTGATGTCTCTAATTCGTTTTTATTAACAAAGATTCTTCCAAAATCAATAACCGCAAAAATAAGCATGATAAGAATTGGCAGAATTAAAACAAATTCAATCAATGCTTGTCCTTTTTTATCTAGCATCTTACCACCCCTATTATATGTATCATTATACCATATAGCAAAAAAAAATAAAACTATTAAGTTTTATTTTTTGTTTTAATTATTGATTTAAATGTTGAGTATAATTTGCTGTTACTGTAAGTGTGTTAGTTATATCTTCTGGTTGTGATTCAATATCATCATAAGTAGCTGTTACAGTTATTGTTTCAGTACCACTAGTTTTAACTAGAACTGGTCTAGTTCCTAAATCATCATTAGATGGTGTAACAGTAAATGTGATTGGTGCATCACCTGATGGTGTAGAAGTAATTGATGTTAATTTTGCATCAAGTGAACCAGTATTTTTTACTGTAAGAGTACAAGTAACTGAATCTCCTGGAACTTCTAGTTCAAAACCAACTACAGCTGTATTAGCACTTGATATGCTAACAGAACCACCTTCTTCACAACTTGAACTATCTGCATCAAATCCAATTGCCCAAGTAGAAGCGATCGTTGAAGTACCATTAATATTTAATGTTGATTGAAATGCCGCAAAAGCAATTGACATAACTATGACTACTACACATAACATTACTATTATTAAACCCTTATCTTTCATATGTCCTCCTCTATTATTTACATTATAAGTATATCATTATAAATTTTAAATGACAAGAAAAATAATTTAAATAATTAAAAATTTATAATGAAATGTAAATAAAAAAGATATAGCTATCTATATCTTTAGTTTAATTTAACTATTTACTTATGCTGTTAAATCTTGAGCATATTCAATAGTAACAGTTAAAGTTTTTGTTTTTTGAGCATTAGTTGGAGCAGCTCCACCTAAAGCATCAACAAATTCAGCATTAATTACATAAGTGTTAGTACCATTATTAGCAGTTAATTTTGTACCATTATCAATTCCACTTACTTCATATTGAATAGCATCAGCAGTTAATTCAGTATCTGAAGACTCTCCATCAGTTGCAGAAACATTAATATTGCTTACTACAGCATTCAATGTACCAGCATTAGTTACTGTAACAGTACATGTACCAGTATCTCCTGGTTGATTAAATGTAAAATTAAATGTTGCACTTGTTCCAGTGAAACTCTTAGTAACAGCTGCAGCTTCACCACCTTCTACAGCTTTAGCACTACATTCAATACCAGTGATAGCTACATTCCAGTTAGATGCGATTGTAGCTGTACCGTTAATGTTTAATGTTGTACTGAATGCTGCGTATGCAACAGCCATGATACAAACAACTGCACATAATAATCCAATTACGATATTTTTACTATCTTTCATTTTTATTTCCTCCTATTTTTCATGATTTTATTATAGCAATATTATAGCAATTTTGCAATAAAATTTATTAAACTTTACACCAATTTATTATCCTAAATTTTGAACAAATATAGGTGTTACAGTTAATGATTTTGTTTTATCTCCTGCACCTGGTTGAGATGTAGTAGATGATTCATATGTTCCAGTAACTGTAAATGTTAAATCAGCTCCAGCATCTAATGTCTTGGTATTATCAATACCTTGAACACTAAATCTAATAGCACCAGTATCATCATTACCAGTTATTTGAACATCACTTACTTTAGCATTTAATGTACCTCCATTATGAATTTTTACAGTACATGTAGCAGAGTCACCTGGTTGAACAAAAGCCATTGTAAATGTTGCAGAAGTTCCTCCATCTGCTCTTCCACTTGCAGAAAGTCCAGTTGTACTTCCTCCTGCTGCTGCTTGTGTAGTACATTGAATACCGTCAGCTGCTGGTATTGTTACTGACCAACTTGAACTAATAGTAGCTGTACCATTAATGTTTAATGTTGTAGTAAACGCTGCATATGCAACAGCCATAATACAAAGTACTGCACATAACATTCCAATCACCAAATTCTTACTATCTTTCATATTATCCTCCTCTTCTATTTTATAAATCAATTATAGCAGACAAAAAAATAATTTTCAATAACTAATAAAAAGATTTTACAATAAGTTGTAAAAAGACAATATAAAAGTCTACTCTCTAACTTTCTATTGTCTTTTTCTTAACACGATTATTTACAAATAATTCGCTATTGCGTGCAATATAATTTTCAGATACTGTCTTTAATAAAAAATCTTTGCTAACAATAACATCTGGATAATTATCCAAACGCTTTGAAACAATCTTGAAAATAGTATCTTTAGAAATATCATCACTACTGTTTAACTTATTAAAAATGTCTTCAAATGACATATAAAAAGATTTCTCTATTTTTTTTATTTCACTATTACCAAAACGACTAATATAATTTTTTAAATAATAATTGTATTCATCTGTATTAGGAGATAATAATATTTTTAATACCCCATCAAAATCATTATTATCAGATAAATTTCCTAACTTATTTAAAGTAATTGCAAAAAAATTATAATTCATTTGTCTTGCTAAATTATTTTTATACTGATCTTTAAAAATAGTATCAGAAGACGGATCGAAAATATAGGCTCCATCTACTTTATACGAATCATCTTTAATTAAGGATAAAGTTATAAAGTTATCTTCCAATGATGCTACTCTAATTACCAACGAAGAAACACCCATTCTTAATAATAATTCTTTAAAAAGAAGATTGTAACCATAAGAATTGGCTTTTTTATCACATATGATTTCTGGTAATCGATGATACTTAACAGACGCATCATAATGAAACATTTTTACTCTATCATATACATAACAGATTTTATCTAACAAAGATAAATCTTCTCTACTGTCCATTTCTTCTAATACTTGATTAAACCATTCGTTTACTATACGATATTTAGTTAAACTAGTAATCTCATATTTATTACCTTCAACTAAATATGCAATATTCCAAGTATCAATGTTAGCAAAATTCATATTATCTAGTTGTTCTCTTTCTAGATTAGTTATTGTTTTCATTATATATTTTTCTACTTTAGAATCATCAATATTAGGTAATAATTCTAATAAAGATTTAACTTTATCAATACTTGCTATATCAATATTATCTTTAAAATAAACTTGTGATAACAATACTGATGAAGAAAGTAATTGTTCCAAATCATAAAATTCAGCATCAGTCAAAGGGTGATCAAAAGACAAATTAGAAAGTAAGCTAATTTTATTACTAATATCTAGATCTGTTGCTCCAACCATATTCTACCACCCTTATAATTTTTAACTATTTTTTATATTTTTTAAACCTTTAACTCCTTTTGCACCAGTAAACCCTTGCAAAATATTAGTATCAAATGAATGAGTTTTATTTATTCTTTTCTTATAATCTTTAATTGCAATGTTTATCATGTCATCTAATAATTCAGAATAATTTTTCCCTATTGGTTCCCATAAATAAAATGCAAGCGAACCAGGGCAAGAATTAATTTCGTTAATATATACTTTTTTCTTTTTCTTATCAATTAAGAAATCTATTCTAACTACTCCTGATGAATTTAATTCTCTAAATGCTTTTAAAGCAATATCTTGTACTTCTTCTTTTAACTTATCAGAAATATCAGCTGGAATTTTTCTTAAAGCGGAAGCCATTCCTTTCGTTGAACCAGCACCTTTTTTAGAACCTCCTATATATTTATCTTCATAAGTTAGTAAATCATTGTCTGTCATAACTTGTTCTATTTCACTTAAGTTTTGATTCTCATAATTTCCAAGGACACTTATGTTAACTTCCATTAAATTGTCTACTACTTCTTCTACTACTACCTTATTATCATAGGTAATAGCATCTTCAATAGCTTTTTCTAATTCTTCTCTATTATTAACCTTATTAATTCCTACACTACTTCCAAGAGTAGCTGGTTTTACAATAACTGGATATTTTAATTTTTCTATTTTTTTAATAATAGCATCTTGATCATCTAAATATTCAGAATCAAAGAACCATACGAAATCAGTGATGGGAAGATTTGCTGAAGAGAAAATTTGCTTTTGAAATATCTTGTCTTGCGCAACTGCTGCTGAATATACATCACTTCCAACAAAAGGAATACCAATACTTCTTAAATATCCTTGCAATACTCCATCTTCCACATTAGTTCCATGAACAATTGGAAACGCTAAATCAAGTTCTTTTACTGTTCTTTTAAAGAAACCTTTAGACTGTAAAATAAATCTTCCTTTTTTATAATACAATACAACATTTTTGCTATATCTTTTTAATAAGTCTAAATCTTGATACACTTCAATATCTTTTAATGCATCTCCTGTATACCATTCTCTATCTTTAGTTATATAAATAGGTATTATTTCGTATTTTTCAGTATCCATTTTATTCATAGCTTGAATAGCTGAAATAATACTTACCTCATGTTCAACACTTTCTCCTCCAAAAATAACTCCTACTTTAATCATATTATCATCCTCCTACTTTTCTGTATACGTATCAGGTAAATCATTTTCAAATAACGCATACAAATCCTTTCTACCTTTTAATTCATTTAAAATATTATATGCTTCTCTTACATCATTGGAAATATATATATTTTCTTTTTTGAATTTTTTATTTAACAATCCATTATAAATCGGTTTAGTCCTTTTCTCTCCTATCAAAATTACTTTATCAGCAACTTCTGCAATTTGTTCACCAAATATTTCATTTAATTCTTCTTCTTTTGGTCCTAGTTCTACCATACCCGGAGTAACAACTACTTTATCTCCATCCATCATATCTAAAACATCTAAAGCACTTTTAGCTCCTATTGGATTAGAATTATAAGCATCATCTATTTGATAGAAATTACCTAATTTTTTTAATTCTAATCGATGTTCCACTGGTCGAACCTTTTTTACTCCTAATTGTAAATCTTTAATACTAATCCCAAATTCATACCCTAAAGCTAAAGCGGACAAAATATTGTAAACGTTATGACGTCCTAATAACTTAGTTTCAAATTTATATTCTTTATCATTCCCTCTAAACTTAACATTAAATGTTGTACCACTTCCACTACATTTAATATCAGAAGCTAATACATCCACATTATCTTGATTATCTATTCCTATCCATAAAATTTTACAATTATTTTTTATTTGATAAGATTTTTGTTTAGGATCATCTGCATTCAATACCCCTATACCATCTTCTGGTAAATATTCAATTAGTTCCATTTTACCTTTCTGAATATTTTCTTCACTGCCAAACGTTTCTAAATGAGCAGTACCTATCGAAGTAATAATTCCATACTTGGGACCAACAAGCTCACATAGTTTATGAATCTCACCAACAACATAGGCTCCCATCTCTGCTATAAAAATATCATCAAATTTACTTAATTTATTATTAATAGTAATCATAAGTCCATTAAATGTATTCAAGCTCTTTGGCGTTGGTAGTGCATTATATTTGATATTTAATATATCGGCTAAAATATTTTTGCAACTAGTCTTACCATAACTACCAGTAATACCAATAATTTTCAAGTTAGGCATACTTCTTAATTTTTCTTTAGCTTTTGCTTCATAATAATGATAAACAATACGCTCCACTGGATGATTAATAATTAATGCTATAAATATAATATAAAAATTAAAACTAGTCATAATTGTTAAAATAAATAAACATATTGGTGCCAAATGATTAGCAAAAATAGAAATAACTATAGGTATTAAATATAAAATATTAACCGTTACCATTAACCTTCTTACACGTTTCGTAACAACAAGTGGTTTCTTATTTTGATCCGTTTTTCTTTGTTCTAAATATTTGAAGTATGCAACAACATAAACACTCATTAGAACGACTAAAAAGAAATTGATCAACGTCTCATTAGTTACTAATAATATGAAGAAAGAAAATAAAATTCCGTACAAATCTAAATTAGTAAAAATTAACTTTTTATTCTTCCATACCCATTTTAAATATCGGTTATTCTCATTATAAAGATTTTGTTGCAACATATGATATGATCTAAGACTAACAGAAACTACATAAATGATAATTAAAAAATATAAAAGATAATATAAAACCACAATTAATCACCTCATAAAAAATTTTTTAAAATATTAACTACATAATTTAAATTTTCCAAATATGCATAATGACTAGAATTAGGTATGACTACTAATCCAGAGTCATCTATTAATTTTTCAATTTCTTTTGCTTCTTCTACACTTACTTCTGTATCATTTTCACCCCAAATTAATAAAGTAGGACATTTGATTTTTTTACAACATTCACTTAAATCAACATTGACAGTATTTACTAATATCTTCCGCATCATTTCACTAGCATTTTTATAATCTCTAGAACCAATATGTTTTTTAGCAAAACCTTCTAATTTATTAACAACTGGAACTTTCTTCAAGAATTTTAAAGTTTTTACTTTTAATGTTTGAGTACTCTGTCTTGCAATACATGGACTTCCAAACAAAACTAACTTTTCCACTTCTTTTTTAGATGCATAAATAATAGCAATTCTACCTCCAAAAGAATGTCCCATGATAATTGGCTTTTTTATTTTCATTTTTTGAAGAAATTCATCCAGTATATCACTATAATCATAAACAGTTAATTCTTCCTTTGGTTCACTAGATTCCCCAAACCCGGGTAAATCAAGAATAGTAATGCGATATTTTTTAGTGAACTTATCACCTAATGGCTTCATCATAGCAATATTTTGTCCCCAACCGTGTAAAAGAATAATATCACTCTTACCTTCACCATATTGTATGTAATTAATATCAATTGATTTAATATTTATTCGCATATTTTCACCCATAATTATTATACCATAATATAATAGCAAATTTAATTAAACTTTTAAAAAAAGTCCTAATTATATAATTAGAACCTTATATTAATGATCTTCTAGTATATATTTCAACATTTTTATCAGCATATACAATAACATCTGCTTTTTCAACTACTTTAATAAATCCTAATCCATTAATAACAATATCTTCATGATATAAAACATTAAGTTCATTAGGAAATAAATCTTTTAAAGCTTGTTGACGAGTCATATTAAATCTTTGAACTTTCAAATCATTAGACATAAATACCGTAAAACTATTTTTGCCACCTTCTTTATAGTCTACTCTTATTAAACCACCTATAATTAAACATTGTCCTTTTTTTATTTGATATGTTTTAGGTTTAATTTCTTTTTTAGGATTAATTTTCTTTAATAATAACGGATCAACATAATTAACAATATTACCACGATCAATTAACCCTGGAGTATCAATTAAAATTAAATCATCACTCAATTTAATTGATATTTTATTTAAAGTAGTAGATGGAAGTGGTGAAATAGTAAGTTCACATTCATTATCTGAATAATTTTTCATCAATTTATTGATAAGAGTTGATTTCCCAACATTAGTATGACCAACTACATAAACATTTCTACTAGTTTTATACTTTTTTATCATAAGTAATAACGCATCAATATTATAATTTTTATTAGGACTTACTACAATCATATCTTGATAATCTAAATCCATTTTTTTAAAGTAATCCATTAACTTATCATCTTTAACACTTTTAGGTAATACATCTCTTTTACTTAAAACTAATATTACTTTATTATTAATATAATTTCTGATATATTTTAAATCACGCTCTAAATTTAATAAATCCACAATATATAACACCAAATCATTCGTTTTATTAACACTTTTTAAAATATCAATGTAATCTTCATTAGATTTAGTCACGATTTGATATTCTCCGTAATTTTTCATTCTAAAACATCTACTACATATATCATTTTCTATACTAGTGGTATACCCTTCCATTGTCATATTTTCATCTTGTAATAATACCCCACATCCAATACAGTATTTTTTTACACTACTCATAATATTTACCTCTTTTCAAAATATTATTTTTCTCAAGTTTATTTATAATTTTGTTTTCTATAAAACGGTTTAATTTAGTGACTTTTAAATCTTTAGCACTTAAAGGATCAATTAATATTGTCATACTTCCAAAAAGATTACCACCTAAAATATCAGACATTAATTGATCTCCTATAATACAGATTTCATTCTTAGATAAATTATATTTTTTAAGCACTCTTTTAAAACTACATGATAATGGTTTTAAAGCAAATGAAATAAAATCAATATTTATTTTATCACAAATTGGTTTAATTTTTCTTTTGAAATTATTAGATACTATTATTATCCTAAAATCTTTTTTCAAAGTTTCTAAAAGTTTTAAGTTTTTAATAGGAGTATCTTTTTTATATACACTAGATATAGTATTATCAAAATCAAAAATCAAACATTTTATACCTTTTTCTTTTAATAACTTATAATTAATATCAAAAATACTTTTTTTGTATATACTAGGAGCAAATTTAGTTATATTCATAGTATCCCCTCCTAGAAAAGGAAAGAATAAACTATTACGTCTATTCTTTATCTAATTCATTTATTTTGTTTAATTCATCAGTATCGATTACTTTAGTTTTATTAACTTCTTCTTTTAATTTTTCTTGTGATACTACTTCTTTTTTAGTTTCAGTGTTTGCATCATTTTTACGTTTCTTATTTCTTTTTACGACTTGAATAATTATTAACACAAATAGTACTAGAGCAATTAATATTTCTAAAATTAAGAAAAAGCTAACTCGTTTATCTTTTATTACTTCAATAGTGTAAATCGTTGTTTCACTATTGTCTCCTTCTTCCATTCCTAAAGGATATACCCTTATTTCATATTTATCTCCAGCTTTTAATGAAATCTTAGTATCTTCTGTTACCTCTTCACCATTATAATAAATAGTATATCCTACTAAATCTTCATTAGTAGCAGTAACAATACTAAAGTCTAATCCATCTTTATATTTCTTATCATAAACAACTTGGTAAACCATAGTATTTTTATCAAAATCAATATCATATCCCTTAATATATAAATTTTTTAATTTTGTATCTAATTCATCTTCACTATTTTGGAATGTTAAAGTATAAACTTTTTCTTCTCCCATTTCACTAGTTACGGTTATTGTAACTATATTATCACCAACAATGATTTCCTCTGGTATCTCGATTTCTACCTCTGCTTTTTCATCTACTGGTACAGCATCAATTTCTAATTCCTTTAATTTATATGTTTTAATTGTATAATTAACTTTATTTTTTGATAATTCTAATTTTATTCTTCCTGAATTAATAATAATTTCTTTTAAATCATTATTAGTATTGCGATCATCTTCACGAGTAATCATTAACTTATATACTTGAATCTCCCCTGACTCCGCTTTAACTTTTACTAAGACCTCATTTTCACCATAATCTAATTTAACTTTTCGATTACCAAAGCTCTCTTCAAAAGTTGCATTAGCATTATTAGGAGTTGCTTTTATTTCTATTTCATCAGTATCTGATGAAACTAACAATTCATATTCATAAGTATCACTTTTAAATTCTTCTACTGTTTCTCCATCTACTTGTAAATCTTTTAAAGAATTATCGGTAGATTTAATAGCTAACGATACTTTATGGGAAGCATTTTCAGATATCGTTACTATACTAGAACTATCATCTTCATCTAGAGTTGTTATTCTAATATCTTTTAAAGATATATTAGTAGTTTGTTTTGGAACATTATCTTTAACTTTAAAAGTTATTGTTGCAATAGTCGAACTACCAGAAATTCCACCCTCATACGAAAAATTCAAATTACTGGAACCACTTTCTTTAGTCCAAGACTTAGCTGTTACACTTCTTAATTCTAGAATATTTTGATCATACTCTAAATTGGCTTCGAATTTAGAAGCTCTACTGTCACTAGAAGAATTAATTTTAATATCATATGCAACAGTATCACCAGGTTTAGCATTAGTAACTCCTGATATTTCAACTGTTGGTTGCGCTGCTAAAACAATGGATGGTATTAAAATAAGTAACCCTACAATTAATAATAAAATCCCCTTTTTTTTCATATAACTCACTCCTTAATTATTTACTCTATGCCTAACTAAAGGCGTGTTCATATCTATTGCTGCAAATGTGTACCCATTTGCTAATCCATAACTTATTATATCATCTAATGCTTCTAATGTCTTGTAATTATTTTGAAAATCATGCATTAACACTACATTAGCTCTATTGTGACTTAAGTTATTAACAACATTGTTATATACTTGTTCTTTGGTTTTAGCTCCTCCTGCATCGCCACAATCGACATTCCAATCAAAATAATGATATCCTCTTGATAATACTTCATTAGTTAAAATTGACATAATACCTAAAGAATATTTTTTACTAATAGTATTAGAACCACCTCCAGGGAAACGAATAATTTTTGATTCTTCACCAGTAATTTCTTTTACTTTTTTACTAATAGCATCTAAATCATTAAAATAATCATTAGTTGATCGATATACTACATTATATTGATGACTATAGGAATGAAGACCTATAGTATGTCCCTCATCATGAGCTCTTTTTATTAAATAATTAAGATTATCAGATTGATTAATAACAAAGAATGTAGCTTTTACTCCTCTTTTCTTTAAAATATCTAAAATGTCATCTGTTACATTACTAGGTCCATCATCAAAAGGTAAATAAATCATACCACCTTGCCCATTAGGGCTAGAAACATAAACTTCTCTCGTAATTTTAGTCTCATTTCCAGATTTATCTTTCACTTTATAAGTAATGATTTGAGTACCTACTTTACTAGTATCTACTTTACCTTCAACTTCGACATTGTCTGATACATCACCTTCGCAATTATCAACAGCAGTATATCCAGGTTCCTCATATGTTCCACCTTTGTTAAGATACATAGTACTATTACCTTTTAAAGTTATTTTAGGGCCTTCTTTATCACTTCTTATAATCTTTCTACTAACAGTTGTTTTATTTCCACTACTATCTGTAACGGTATAAGTTATTTTGTCATCAGTTTCTTCTACCTCTACTTTTTTAGTAATATCACCATCATAATTATCGGTAGCTTTATAACCAATTTCTTCAAATTCTTTTCCAGGACAAAGTGTAATTTCTTCTTCACCTTCTAAAATAATCTCTGGTTTTATATCATCAATTATTTTAATAGTTCGTTTTTTTTCTGTCTTAAAAATTCCTTTTTTAATACTATAAGTTATTTTATAAGTCCCTACTTTACCATATTTAATATTGTCCTCTATTTTTACTTCATCAGTGACATCCTTACCACGATAAGTTGCAACTACTCCACTATCTTCATAAGTATCATCTAATTTTAATGTTATTACTCTATCTCCTAATAATTTTACATTAGGAATAAAAAATATAAAACAAACAGAAACCATAACAGCAATTAAAATTAGTGAAATCGCAGTAATTAAAACTGCTTTTTTATGGATTTTTATTTTCTTTTTAATTTTTTTTACTTTCTTTACCTCTTGTTTTTCCATGATACCACCATTTTTATTATGTCCATTCTATATTTTTATATATCCATTATAATGCTTATCATAATAAAAGTCAAAAAAAGATAGTATTTACTATCTAATTTACTATCCTAGTTGTCACATTTTTTGTTTTTCATAAATTCTCTTAAAATTTTAGTTAGAGCTCTTTTTTCAATTCTTGAAACATAACTTCTTGAAATTTTCAAATCTTTAGCTATTTCTTTTTGGGTTTGTTCTGAAGTATTATTCAGTCCATATCTTCTTATTAAAATTTCTTTTTCACGTCCATTTAAACACTTAATATATTTTTTTAATAATTCAATATTATCTTTTATCTGAAGTTCTTCTGCAAAATCAGGTTTAGGCATTTTTAAAACATCTAAAATAGTAATTTCATTACCTTCTTTATCAAATCCTATCGGTTCATTAATTGAAATATTTTTATTATTTTTATTATTACTTCTAAAATACATTAATATCTCATTTTCAATACACCTAGCACAATAAGTAGTTATTTTGGTACCATGTTTATAGGAATAAGAATCAACGCCTTTAATAAGACCAATAGTTCCTATACTAATAAGATCATCTTGATCAACATTCTTATAATCAAATTTTTTAACGATATGTGCAACCAATCTTAAATTATGTTCGATTAACTTATTTCTAGCTTCTTTATCTCCTAATCGCGATAATTCAATATACTTATCTTCCTCTTCTTTCGTTAGTGGATCAGGAAAAATATTATTGGAATATGACGCAGTAAAAAACATGAAACTTTTAATTAATTCTATTAATGAAAAAAACATATACTCAACTCCTAATTAAATATATGTTTTTTTCAATTTATTTATTGATTAAAATATTTTACTTATCCAAACAAATCACTATGACTACCAATTTCTACTAATATATCTCTATATTTTATATCTAATTGTTCTCCTCTTGATAAAATATCTACAACTATTTTTAACTTATCCAATTTTTTTTGTCTTTTCTTTATCGTTTTTAATTGTTGCTTAAAAGCAGAAGTTAATATAATTTCATATTTCATTCATCTAAATCCTTCAAAACTTCATCAACATTTTTATATCTCTTTTTATTTACCTTACCACGTTCTATCTTATCAAGTTCATCTAACGCATCTAGTAATCTAGTACTAGGAGTCTCTAGAGTTACTGCAAAAGGAAGGCCTTGTTCACGCACACTTTGAGTCAAAAACATATTTAAAGCCACGCTTGTGTTTAAACCTAGTTTCTTAAATAATTCATCTGCTTGTTTTTTTAAATTCTTATCCACTCTAAAACTCATATTTACAGCATTTGAGATTTCAGACATTTTATTCATCTCCTTTACATATCAAATATACTATATATAATGTACAATATCAATATATTTTCAATATTATTTATTGAAAATATTTCTTGATAACCTCATAATCACAATAAGGAATATATTTATCACCTATTGCCATATAATTATCTCTTCCTTTACCAGCAATTAGTACAATATCACCATCTCTAGCATGGCTCAGTGCATAATTTATTGCTTCT
>CALVKH010000010.1 GCA_944332575.1 uncultured Bacilli bacterium
TTCTTTTACCTATTTTATATTTAGAAATCTTTGTTAATATATTTTTCTTTTCTAATAATTCTTTCTCGTAAAACATTCTAAATTCCTGTGATTTATTTTCTAAAAGAATTGGTCCATATTCTAACTCTTTATCACTATATTTTTTTATACCTTTAACTACTTTAATAATTAAATAGTATTTATTACTATCCTCAATTAGTTTTTCATCTTCTATATAAAAGCCTAAAGATACCATACATTCTCTTATCCTCTTCCATTCACTTTGAGGAGATAGAATCATCTTTTTTACATTTTTTAATTTATCTTTTCCTTTTTGTAAAATATCGATCATAGTATCTCCACCCATACCAGCAATAACTACGGTATCAATATCCTCTTCTATAGGATCTAGTCCACTTCCTAATTTTATTCTAATTGGGTATTTAAATTTACTAATATTCTTCTTAGCTTGTTCTAATGGTCCTTCTTTAATATCCGAAGCAATAATTTTCACATTCTTTTTATTTTTAAATAAATAGATGTCAAGAAGTGCATGATCACATCCGACATCTATTATATTACTATTATCTTCTATTAAATTACTTATTTCTATTAATCTTTTACTTATTTTCATTAGTCAATTAAGAAATCTTTTAACTTTCTAGAACGTGATGGATGTCTTAATTTTCTTAAAGCTTTTGCTTCTATTTGTCTAATTCTCTCTCTTGTTACTCCAAAGATTTGTCCTACTTCTTCTAGAGTACGACATTGACCATCATCAAGACCAAAGCGAAGACGTAATACTTTTTCTTCTCTATCCGTTAAAGTTAATAAAACATTAGTTAATTCTTCTTTTAACATTTCTACTGTTGCATATTCTTCGGGAGACATCGTTCTCTCATCCTTAATAAAATCTCCTAAATGAGAATCATCTTCTTCACCAATTGGTGTTTCTAGTGATACTGGATCTTGAGAAATCTTATAAACTTCTCTTACTTTTTCCACAGTTATATTTAATTTTTTAGCAAGTTCTTCTTCAGTTGGTTCACGATTTAATTCTTGTGTTAATTGTCTTTGTGCTCTTGCTAATTTATTAATTGTCTCCACCATATGGACAGGAACTCTTATTGTCCTTGCTTGATCAGCAATTGCTCTTGTGATGGCTTGACGTATCCACCAAGTGGCATAAGTTGAAAACTTAAATCCTTTATCTGGATCATATTTTTCTACTGCTTTCATAAGTCCAATATTACCTTCTTGTATTAAATCAAGAAATAACATTCCACGACCTACATATCTTTTAGCAATAGATACTACTAAACGAAGATTAGATTCTGCTAACATCTTTTTAGCATACTCATCTCCTTGTTCAGCAAGACGAGCATATTCGAATTCTTCATCCGTAGTAAGTAAGTTAATGCGTCCTATTTCTTTTAAATACATACGAACAGGATCGTTTATTTTTATATCTTTCGTTAGTGTAAGATCTTCTACCACTAAGTTAGAAGGATCTTCATCATCTTCACTGTTATCTACCGTATCAGACATAATTTCAATATTATTTTCTACTAATAAATTGTAAATATCATCAAGTGTATCGCTATCTACATCTAGTCCTTTTAATTCTTCTGCTAATTGTTCATAAGTGATGTAACCATTTTCTTTTCCAAATTTTAATAAAGATTTTTTTCGATCTTCTATTGTCTTTATTTCTCCGACCACTTTTTTCACTCCCCTATTCTTAGTAACCTTATTTGATTCGCTATCTTTGATTTCTCTAAATCGTCCGTCTCTTTTTCCATCAATTCATTCAATCTTTTAATTTCTTGCTTTACATTATAGGACTTAATCACTTTAATAAAATCATTTACTGCTTCATCAGTAATATTATTGTTATCCATATAACTAATAATATTATTATAAAGGTCTAAGAGTTCTTTTTTGTCTATTAAATAGGTATAAAAGTCCGCTATTTCTATATTGCCATATTTCTTATAATAATATTCAATTTCTGTTAATAAGTATCTAGGTTTTTGATTGATAAAATAAAGTGATTCCTCTTGAAATAATTTTAGATATTTTTTGTTAATTATTATGGCATAAATCATTCCATATACCGCTTTATCATACATCGATAACTTATTATTTACTTTCTTTTCTTCAATTATTATATCTCTTGGCCTCTTTTTATCTAAATACCCACTTAACCTTTTTTCTAGGGTATTATAACTCAAATTGGTCTCTAATGCAAGTTTTTTTAATATTATTTCTCGTCTTATTTCGTCATTTATTAAACTAGTTTCGCGAATGACGGAATCTATATAATGCGATAATTCCAAGTCACTATTAAAATTAACTCCTTTTTTAAGTGATTCTAATTTAAAATCACTAAAACTAATAGCTTTATCAATTAGATCATAAAATTTATCTTTCCCATACTTTAAAATATATGTATCAGGATCTTCATCATTCGTAAGTCGAATCACTTTTAAGTTAATTCCTACTTTTTCTAGTTGTTCTCCTACGGATAAAGTTGCTTTTTGACCAGGATCATCACCATCTAAACACAAATATACATTATTAGATAATTTTTTTATTAAATTAGTTTGTTCTTCGGTAAGAGCAGTCCCCATAATTGCTACTACATTTTTAGCTCCTATAGAAAAAGCTCTAAAAACATCCATATATCCTTCCATAATAATGACATATTTATTACGTCTTGCTTCTTCTTTACAACGATAATAATTAAAAAGAAGATGACCTTTTTTAAATATTTCTGTTTCTTTCGTATTAACATATTTATGATCGCTTTGCTTATTATAAACACGACCAGAAAATGCTACTGTTTTACCATTGATATCATGAATAGGTACCATGATTCTATTGATAAACAAATCATGATTATTACTAGATAATCCTATTTTATCCAAAGTATATAAATCATATCCTTTTTTAGTTAAGACTTTAGTAAGAGAATCCATATTATCTAATGATAAACCTATTTCAAATTCTTTAATTATATCTTCCGTAATACCTCTATTTTTTAAATATTCCTTAGCTTTTTGTCCATCCTTAGTATTAATATTATTCTGATAGAATTTATTAGCTAATTCATATATTTCATATAATTTATCATATTTTGTAGTTTTTCTTGATACTGAATTATTACTGATTGTGATCCCTACTTTAGCTGCTAGAAGTTCTAAAACATCTTTCATATCCATATGTTCATAGTCTCTTACAAAAGTAAAAATATTTCCGCTAGCTCCACAAGAAAAACATTTATATATTTGTTTTTCACGAGATACACTCATGGATGGATTCGTATCATTATGAAAAGGACATACCCCAAAAAAGTTACGTCCTTTTTGAACTAGAGGTACGTATTCACCAATTAAATCAACAATATCAATTTTTTCTCTTATCTCATTAAAAATATTTTGATTATTCATACGCCCTCCTTATTTATTAAAATACTCAAATTAATTAGTTCATCCACTAATTATCTTTAAGCTTCTTTTATACTGTTTTCGTTTAGCAAAAAATCATAAATACTCATATAGATGATTCCGTTGTCATCTTGCCATTTGATAAAATGATCATAGGCAATAATAATCTTTTTAAAATTATCTCCAACATTCAAAAGAGATTGTGATTCTTGCTGTCTTTTATCTTTATCTTCAATACTGTAGGCTGATTGAATATAATATTTATCACTACCCTTGTTAGCAACAAAGTCAATTTCTAACTGTTTATAATCTTTCTTGCCATTTACTAGTTTACTTCTCTTTTCTACTACTCCAACATCAACATTAAAACCTCTTCTGCGAAGTTCTGTGTATATTATATTTTCCATAATATGAGTCTTTTCTAGTTGTCTAAAATTAATTAGACTATTTCTAATTCCAATATCTACAAAATAATATTTTGATGGAGTTTCAATATATTTTTTACCTTTTACGTCATATCTTTTTGATTTTTCAATCAAAAACGCTTCTTCTAGATATTTTAAATATAGTGCTATTGTTTTATTAGTAATATTCTTATTTCCATTACTAACAAAAGTATTATATAACTTTGTTGGGTTAGTAAGAGAACCAATAGATGATGAAATTATTTCAATTAAAGTTTTTAATTCTTCGTCATTTCTTATTTCATTTCTCTCTATTACATCATTGATATAAACATTATCTCTTTGGAAATTTAAATATTCAACTTTTTCTTCTGGTGTTTTAAAAGTAACAATCAAAGGCAATCCACCATAATTTATATATTCATCTAATCCGTTTAATTCATCACCACTATATACAGACATGAATTCTGAAAAAGAAAGTGGATAAACCTTTATTTCATCACCACGTCCTCTAAACTCAGTTACTATATCTGATGATAAAAACTTCGAATTGCTTCCTGTAACATAAATATCTAAATTTGGTTTTCTCAAAAAACTATTTAAAACACTTTCAAAATTTTTTACTTTCTGGATTTCATCCAAAATAATATAGTAAGTATTATCATCAACTACTTTATTCATAATATATTCGTAAAGTTTTTTAGGATCAGTATATTCTTCGTTTTCAATGGAATCTAATTCCAATTTAATTATATGATTTTCGTCTACACCGATATTTAATAAATAATTTTTAAAAATAGGATCTAGCAAATATGATTTTCCGCTTCTTCTCATACCTGTAACTATTTTTATAAGTTTGTTCTCTTTTTTGGATATTAATTTATTTAAATAGTAATTTCTTTCTATTTGCATAGCAATTCTCCTTTATTACGATATTAATATTATATACCTTAAAAAAGCATTTATCAACGTTTATTCCAAAAAAACTGGAAAAATACATTTTTTAAGGACTAACTATATTATAGATTACAAATTATTTATCAAAATCAGCAACAATAAACATCTTATCTTTTTTTAAACTCAATATTATTATAACTCAAAATTTATTTTTAATAAAAACCGCAAAATGTGTTATCAGCAAAATGGTCATCAATATTGTTATTACTTAATTTGCAAGCTAACTTTGCTTATAAATAAAAAACCAAAGTAGATCTTTGGTCAAATTTATTTTAATAACTTTGTGTAAATACAAAGGATAATGTTATTGGTTTATCAAATTCTATAGCTACTGTGGAATCAAGTTCATATGATACTTTTATTTTGAAGTTGACTACTTCTCCCGCTTCTATCACATCCCCTAGATTTAATCCTTCCACTTCATACTTAATTGCATCTTTAAATGGTGAAGAAATATATAATATACTACTTAATTTAGCATCTAGTGTTCCTAAATTAGATATTTGAACATCATAAGTCATTGAGTCTCCTGGTGCTACAAAGTCAACATAAAAGGAAGCATACGTAGATGTATAATAAGGTAAATATCTACTTTCCGCATTACCTGTTTTCTCTCCTTCGGCAATACTAGTAAACTCTACTTTCCATCTTGCATCACTACCACCGTGTTCTCCTGGCTTAATAAAATGATCATTATCATAGGCTAAAACAATAATTGCTGTTACCATAATAGCAATTACTACTAATAAAATTACTATTACTTTATTTTTAAGGCTCTTACTATTATCAGTCATACACTCACCTCTATCATAGTTTAATTTTACTATTAATTTTAACTATATGTCAATAATTTGTCATTTACATTATTATTAATTTACATATATGATATAATTATATTTGTAAATGAATATTTTTTAGTAGGTGGTTTTATGACTAATTATCAATTATTAAGGGACAAATATCCTACAATTATTTATAAAAATTATGAAATAATAAATGATACAAAATCTCTTAAAGTTATTTATACTTATATTTTAGGTGAATATACTTTTACACCTAATATTACTATTTCTAAAGATTATATTACTAATACAAATATCGATAATAATTTTTTAGAAATGCTACTTTTTAATTATGGATTAGTAAATATTATTAATTACTATAAATTAAGCTGTCCTAAAAAAATTATTATAGAAGCAGCATTTATTGATAACGGACAAATAGAATTTTTTAAAAAATTAATTTACAATGGTTTAAGTGAATATTTTTATCGTAATCATATTGATTTAGCTTATGATGAATTTGTAACCTTCGAGATAAAAAGTAATAAAAAATTCACCTTTCATATTACTAATCATTTTGATGGTAACTTAATATTAGTTGGTGGAGGAAAAGATTCTATTGTCAGTTTAGAAATTTTAAAAGATGAAAAAGATAAAAATTTATGTTTCCTATTAGAGCGTAATATTTACCCTAAAAATATGCCATCATATAATTCTATTTATCAAGCTGGGTATACGGATGATGACATTATCATTTTTGAATCAGAAATCGATAGTCTTTTATTAAAACTAAATAAAGAAGGATTTTTAAATGGACATATTCCTTTTTCTTCTCAACTTGCTTTTGCTAGTTATATTATGGCCTACTTAAACAATAAAAAATATATAGTAGTATCTAATGAGGCTAGCAGTAATGAAGGAAACATTGAAGGAAAGAATGTTAATCATCAATACTCTAAAAGTATGGAATTTGAAAATGATTTTAGATCATACACTCAAAAGTATTTTTCTAATAAAATAGAATACTTTAGCTTACTACGACCATTATTAGAAATACAAATAGCAAAGATTTTCGCTAAGTACCCTAAATATTATAATATTTTTAGAAGTTGTAATTTAAGTAGTAAAAATACGGGTACTAATTGGTGTTGTAATTGCCCAAAATGTTTATTTATTTTCATTATTTTAAGTCCTTATATGGAGTTAGAAACACTTTCTAAAATTTTCTCTATAAACCTTCTAGAAAAAGAAGAGTTATTAGAAACATTTAAAGAATTATTAGGTTACTCTATCAACAAACCATTTGAATGTGTTGGTACTTTTAATGAAGTGAGATATGCTTGTACCAAAACAATAGAAAAATTAACTAAAGAAGAGAAAGACCTTCCCTATTTATTAAAGTACTATCAAGAACATTATCCTAAAGAAGAGGAAAAACTGGAAGAGTATTTTAATAATGATAATAATGTTCCAATAAATTATATTGAAAAAATTAAAAAGGAGTTATAGATATGCTTGATAAAATCATAAAAGAATTTAAAAATAAAAAGATTGTTATTTTAGGTTTTGGAAAAGAAGGAAAATCTACTTATCAATTTATAAGAAAACATTTAAAAAACATTTCTTTAACAATCAAAGATAAAAACGATAATATTAAAAACGATCCTCTTCTTCAAAAGGATCCAAATGTAGAAATTATTACTGGAGATGATTACTTAGATCATTTAGAAGAATATGACTTAATTATGAAAACACCAGGTATTTCTTTTAAAGATATAGATACTACTTTAATCAAAGATAAAATATCATCAGAATTAGAAATACTTCTTAAATATTATAAAAATAATATTATTGGTATTACAGGTACGAAAGGAAAAAGTACTACTTCATCATTAATTTATGATGTATTGAAGAACAATAATAAAAAATGTTTTTTACTAGGTAATATTGGAATTCCTATTTTTGATTTTATAGAACAAATTGAGCCGGATACTCTACTAGTAGTAGAAATGTCTTCTCATCAATTAGAGTTTGTTAATCATTCTCCACATATAGCTATTATCACTAACCTTTATGAAGATCATTTAGATCATACGAATGGTGTTAATGATTATTATCAAGCAAAACTAAATATAGCTAGATTTCAAAATAGCAATGACACTTTAATTTATTATAAGGGTTGTAATACTTTAGACAAATTAATTAGTAAATTGAATTTATCATCTAATATTCTAAGTGTTGATTTTAATACTCAAGATAATTATAGTTATTGTGATAATAAATATATTTATGTGAATAACACTAAAGTTTATGACTTAAATAATTCTAGAAATTTAATTGGCAATCATAATCTTATTAATATCATGTTAGTTCTCTCTATTAGTAATTTATTAAATCTTGATAATAATAAATCATGTGAAGCAATAAATAACTTTAAACCATTAGAACACAGATTAGAATTAGTTGGAACTTTTAATAATATAACTTATTATAATGATGCTATTGCTACTATTCCAGATGCTACTATTAATGGAATAGAAGCCTTAGGTAATGTTAATACCTTAATTTTCGGAGGATTAGATCGAGGAATCAATTATAAAGCTTTTATCAAATATTTATCTAAATCAAAAGTTGAAAATTTAATATGTATGCCTACTACAGGTCACAAAATAGCCAATGAATTAATAAAAATAAATACGAATAAAAATATATACTTAGTTGATACTTTAGAAGAAGCAGTAAAAAAAGCGAAATTCGTAACTAAGCAAAATACTATTTGCTTAATGTCCCCGGCTGCTGCAAGTTATGAATACTTTAAAAACTTTGAAGAAAAAGGAAATGCCTTTAAGAAGTTAATAAAAGAACGAGATTGATTCGTTCTTTTAATTTGACTTTATATACCATATGTGGTATAATGTGAAAGTTGCGCCAAAAGGAGGGGATTTTTATATGCAAAATAATCAAGAAGATTTATTATTAAGTTCTTTTGAATCATATAGTGAATTATATTTCCATGATAAATGTAAACAATTATTAAAATTTAGTGGTAAAGAAAACTTATGTGAGTATGCTAAGAATTTACATTTATTCGAATATCTTTTCACTAGCAATGTTTTATCTACTGAAGGAATTAATCACACATTATTAAAAAAATACTATCTATCTTCTCATAAAGATACTAGAGTAACACGTACACTTGATGAATATATTAACGAGGGTAAATTTAGTGAAGCTAACGAAATGTTAAATATTCATCCTAGTGCAAGAAGTGAACTATTAAGTATATATATAGATAATATTGATATACCTAACACTCAATTAATGATTGAAAACGGTGTAAAAAATGACTATGCAACTGTCAACAATGTGTTACAAGGTATAGATAATTTTTATCAAGGTAAACGCCAAAAAGAATCAGTACCATTTTTAAAAAAGACCTATAAATAATTATAAGTCTTTTTCTTTTTGACAAAATGGGCAATAATAGGTTCCCCTTCCCCCTACTTTTATTTTAATAATAGTATTACCACATTCTAAACATTTTTCATTTTCACGGCAATGAACATATAATTCATTTTGAAATCTTCCAGTAACTCCTAAATCAGAAGTATAACTTCTAATGGTAGTCCCACCTTCTTTTATCGCTTTTTCTAATACTTTCTTAGTGTTTTTTATTATATTAGATAGATCTTTATCTGTTAATAGATTGGTTTTAGTAAGAGGATTTATTTTACTTAAAAATAATATTTCATCTGCATATATATTACCAATTCCAGTAATAATACTTTGATCAAGAATTACTGTTTTAATTGGTAACTTTTTGTTTTTATATTTTTCTTTTAAATAAATAGGCGTTAACTTTTTATCCCATGGCTCTAAACCTAATTCTTTCATAGGACGAGCTTCTTGTAATTTATCTTTATCTACTAGAAGCATTTTTCCAAATTTTCTTGTATCTTGATATCTTAAATCTGTATGATCAGAAAATTTAAATATTACATGTTCATGTTTCGTTATTTCTGACCTTTCATCTTTTAAAAAATATTTACCTTCCATTCGTAAGTGAGATAATAAATAATAATCATCTAAACAAAAAATCAACCATTTACCTAACCTTGTAATATCATTAATTGTCTGATTCTTGATTTGTTTCATAAAATCATTACAAGAAGGATATTCTATTATTCCTTCATATCTAACAATAACATCTATTATTCTCTTTTTTAACACTTTTCTTTTTAACGTTTCTTTGACTGTTTCAACTTCTGGTAATTCTGGCATAACTTCCCCTACTTTGCATCATATAAATTTTTTCCAGTACTTATTTCTACTTTTAATGGAACATCTAATTTATATGTATTCTCCATTATATTTTTTACTATTTTGGTTACTTCTTCCACTTCATCATTTAAAGTATTGATAACTAATTCGTCATGTACTTGAATTAGCATTTTACTTTTTAAATTCTTTTTCTTAAATTCACTATATATTTCTACCATAGCTTTCTTTAAGATATCCGCACTGCTACCTTGCACTGGTGTATTTAGAGCAATTCGTTCCCCACTACTTCGAACCATATAATTTTTACTATTTAATTCCTCTATAGAACGCTTACGATTCATGATTGTCTTTACATAGCCTTTATCATAAGCATCTTTAATTACTTTATCCATATATACTTTTATTTCAGGATACGTATTTAAATAATTATCAATAAATTTTTTAGCAGTAGCATAATCAATATTTAAATCTTCTCCTAAACCGAAACTACTAATTCCATATAAAATACCAAAATTAACAGCTTTTGCTTGATAACGCATATCTTTAGTTACCATATCTTCACTAACTCCAAAAATATCGCTAGCTGTTTTCGTATGAATATCTTTTCCTTCTTTGAAAGCTTCAATTAAATTAGTCGCTTTAGCCATATGAGCAAAGATACGTAATTCAATTTGTGAATAATCAGAAGATAATAATACGGAATTATCTTCTGGAATAAAGGCTTTTCTTATCCATTTTCCATAATCTTGACGGATAGGAATATTTTGTAAATTAGGATTAGATGAGGAAAGACGTCCCGTTCTAGTTAACGTTTGATTAAACATCGTATGAATTTTACCATCACTATGCACTTCAGCAAGTAATCCCGTTACATAGTTATTATTTAATTTTGATAAAAGGCGATGTTCCATAATTGCTGGAACAATTGGATGAACATTTATAATCTTATCTAATATTTCTTTACTAGTGGAATAATTTTCGGATTTCGTTTTTTTAGGATATGGAATACCTAAATGTATAAACAATACATCTGCTAATTGTTTAGGAGAAGAAATATTAAAATCCATTCCAGCATACTCATGAATTTCATCAGTTAACACTTCTATTTTAGATTCTAGTTCTTTTCCCATTTCTTTTAAGAACTCACAATCAATTCTAATTCCCGTTATTTCCATATCTGCTAATACAAAAGCTAAAGGAATTTCGATCTCAGAATAAAGATCATATGCTTCTTCGTCTTTTAATTTAGATAGCATTTCCTCTTTATGTTCATAAATGAATTTAGTTTTTTTAATGATATTTTTTATATATTTTTCTTCTTCTGGCATTCTTAATTTATTAGGATTACCAAAAGAATCAAGATAAAAATCAACCTTACATCCTTTATTATTCATTAAATAAGCTATATCATCTTTAACATTTTGATTAAGTAAGTATCCAGCTATCATCAAGTCATCTTGTAAATTATTTACTTTAATTCCATATCTATTTAGAACAACTATTAACTTTTTTAAATCATATGTATATTTTAAATAATTAGATTCTAAAAAAGTAGGATTATTTTTTAATACCTCAAAAGGAATATAATAGGATTTTATTCCATCATAAATACCTAATCCAATAGGTGTATCTTTGTGATAATTATACCCCAATGTTTCCAAATATATAGAATAATTAGAAGTGATATTAATATCTTTTAAATCACTAACTATTTCATATTCAATATCGTCTTCCATGTTTTCTCTAATTAATTCTTTTTTTATATCAACTTTCTTTAATAAAGAATAAAACTCCAATTCTTCTAATATTTCTATATATTTCAAAGCATCAATTCCACGATATTTAATTTTATCAAACGAAGTATCAATAGGAACATCTCTATAAATCGTTGCTAAATCGTAACTCATAAATGCATTATCTTTGTCTTCCAATAATTTATCATGTAATTTACCTTTAACAGAATCAAGATTATTATATAAGTTTTCAAGAGAACCATATTCTTGTATTAAGTTAATAGCAGTTTTCTCGCCTATTCCTTTTACTCCTGGAATATTATCAGAAACATCCCCCATTAATGCTTTTAGATCCACCATTTTTTTTGGTTCTACACCATAAGTATTAAAAAATTCTTTGGTATCCATGCGAATAAATCCAGTTTGTTTTAATAATTTAACATCTACTTCATCACTTATTAGTTGTAATAGATCCTTATCACTACTTACTATAGTGGCAATAAATTCTTTATCTTCATCTACCTTTTTAGCAAATGTTCCAATAATATCGTCTGCCTCATAATTATCGATTTCATAATAAGTTATCCCCATAGCTTCCACTAACTTTTTAGCAACTGGAAATTGTTCTTTTAATTCGTTAGGAGTCTCACGTCTTCCATCTTTATATGTCTGATACTTATCATGTCTAAAGGTTTTCCCTTTATCAAAAGCAATCATAACATATTCAGGATTTTCTTCATTAATTATTTTATTAATCATATTGATAAATCCATATAAAGCATTAGTAGGAAACCCTTTAGAATTTTTCATAATAGTACCAGTATAAGCCGTTGCATAAAAACTTCTAAATAAAATATTATTTCCATCTATTAATATTACTTTTTTCATCATATCACCTATAAAATATTATAACATTGAAAAAAGAAAAAAAGAAGAATTTAACAAAATTATAATTCTTCTTTTCTTCGTTGTTTGTATTAAATTTCTATCTTTTTTTTGATTCTGAATCTAAATCAACTGATTCTGTACTAATGTTAAATTGTGAAGGTGATTGCTGCATTTGAGAAACACTAATTATCCCTTTTCTTAATTCTTCCATATTATTTTTATATTCCTTGGTAATAGATTCTACTTTTCTTTGTTGTTCTATTAATTCTCTTTTTAACTCAATGTTTTCCTTTCGTAATTGTATATTCTCTTGTTGTAATATATTATTCTCTCTACGTAATATATTATTTTCTTCTAATAAATGACTATCCTTAGATCGTTGGTTATTTCTATTTTTTTCTTCCAAGTCAACTTTATCTTCAATGGATTTAATTTGATGTTCCGTAGCATTTTGAAATCCTTGATTATATAATTCCATTACTTTTTCTTTCCAATCGTCACCATACTTTTTTTTCATATCTACCACATTATAAATGGAATTTAAGGAACGTTTAAATATATCTGCATAATTTTTTTGTACATTTAACAACTGTGGATCTTCTACTGAGATATGCTCTCCAGTATGTTTATAAATTAATTCTATTCTATCAGAAAATTTTAATCCTCTAATATATATTTTTTCTCCTTTAAGCTTGTATATAATGAAATCACTAGATAAATCATATTCGTTTTGCTTTTTTTCTAACTCTCTATTAAATATTTCTCTAACATCTAAATCACTTATTTTTTGACAAATAGCTTCCGTAGGTCCTTTTAATTTTAGATCGCTTTCTAATATTAATCGCTCAATTTTAAAATCGTATTGATACAATGCTGTGGTTAAAGCATCTCTTTTCGAAACATCATGAGTCTGTTTTAATTCTCTTTCTATTTTTCGGCGTTCCTTCAAAAAGGAATTTAAGGTATTGGTATTATCTGTCATAAATCTTAATGAACTTAAATTTTCATTATCCATATTAACCTCCTACTGTGTATGCTTTAACTCAATAAACTAGATGCTTGACGTGCATTTTCTTTAACGTCTGATGGTAAATCACGTTTATGAGCTTCTTTAACAATACGTCCTGCATCGGCAGAAGTTACAGTGCCACCTTGAGCGTATACTTGTTTAACTTCTGTATTAATAACGGAATCAATTGTTTGTTTAGATACACCAGCATTTGATAAACTTGCTTCAATATTACGAGTAACATCCGCTTGACTACTAGAAGCATTGATTCGGCCTTCCATATCAACGATAGTATTTTGCATATTTGGATTTCTCGTTCTTATTTCAGCATCGATCACAGCATTTTCCAAATCAATTCCTGTCTTACCAGTATTAGCCTTAATATTAGCCGCAACATCCATCGTGGTCTGTAAATCTAATTTTGAACTCATAACTGCATTTTGAGCTTCTTGTGCAAATTTTTGTTTATCTTTTGAATGTTCTCCTGAAGCTTGCTGATATCCACTTTGTGCACTCTTAGTTAATGCATTACTAGCCAGTACTGCTCCTCCAATAGCTGCTGCTCCTGTTTTTAACGATGTACCTAAATGTTCTTTTGAAGCAGTATTAGCCATACCCGTTATACCAGCAGAGCCTGCCCTTTTTACGGCTTTCATTGTCTCAGAATTGTTTACTTTAGAAGCAGCTCTTCCCACAGCACTATTTGCCACTTTGGATTTTGCTGCTGATAATTTTGAGGCTACATTGGCTTTAGCATTACTTAAACCTTGACCAAGTTTACTATTTTTTGCTTTATCAAAAGTTTTAGAACCAGCAATTGAACTTTTTAAAGAACTTCCAACATTACCAATTCCTGATAATCCTGTTTTCGTTAACGACTTCATTGGTTTACCTAAGGCCCCAACAGCAGCTCCACCTAATGCTAATCCTGCAGTGGCAGCACCCATTGTCTTTCCTAAAACATTTTTTACCGCTGAATCTTGTTCTAGATCTAAACCAAATATTTCAGACATTAATTTAGGGAATTCCATTACAAAGGCTAGTAATCCTAACACAATAATAGCTTTCAATAAATTATCAGATGTACTTAATAAGCTTTCACTACCAGCGCCTATGCCTGGTTGTAAAAGCGTAGCTACATATGCAACAAACCAAAGAGTTATAACTCTAATAAACAACATAGCAAATGATGCTATAACTGTTTTTCTCCAAGTTTTAAATACTTCATTCCTATCACCATTTACCATATATTCAACTATTGTTATTGGTGCAATAATCTGAAGAACAGATAATTTAAAACTTCTTACTACTACATCTAGACAAAATTTAATCATTAAATATAGCACATATCCCAAAACTACAGTTGATAATATTGGAAAATAATCATGTGCATAATCATCGCCATACATAGTTAAAATACCCGAATTAAGACCGGAGCCAGCGGAATCAATTACGGACAAATCATAATCCCTTTCTATATTAGTAGCTTGATCATAATTATTAATAATTGCGCCATCATTGACTCTATTTTTATCTAAGCTGAAGAATCCCTGAAAAACCGTCATTCCTATTATTTTACCCATTCCATGTTTTTCTTTATATTGTTTGACGAGTCGAGCATCTTTTTCACCCATAATAACATTTTCAATTATATTATCATTCAATATAGCATCCTGTATTCTAAATGCATATTGGAAAATTTGAGGCATAAAAATGATTAATATCATACCTATAATGATACGTTTAACAAGGGCATTAACTCCTAATTTTTCATCCATAACTTCACTAGGATTCATTATATAATTAATTAAAAGCATCATAAGTCTAAAAACAATAATAACACCTATAATTAAATATACCCTATTCATCATACCCTGCACTATTGTATCTGTTAATAATTCACCACTAATAAGCATTTCAAAGTATTCATAGAATTTGCCAATAAATGAAATAAACATTTTATCGAAAGTCCAACTGACTGTTCTAATTAAAATTCCACCAATACTGTAAAGAATAACCGCTATACCAGCATAACTTAATATTGATATACCTAAATCCGCTAATATACCACCAATGGCTGCTGGATCTATTACTGGCATTTTCATCACCTCTTTTGTTTACATAAAATAAATTATTTCAGAAACTAATACAATACTATTCGGTTGCTCCTGGATCGACACAATTCTCATTTGAAAGTTCTTGATTTGAACTAGATGTAGGATCTTCAAATAAGCAACTAACATCTAATATCGATACTCCTTCCACCAAAGATATAACAATCTGAGTCATCAAAGGTAAGAAGAAGAAAGCAATCATAACAATAAATCTAATAATAATACTCTTCTTTCGTTTTGGTAATTCCTCTTCAATATTACCAGCTATTACAATTCTAGCTATTTCAATAGAAGTAAATACAATAACTAATATTGGAACTAAAAATTGTAATATTTTTATAATATTAATCAATTCTCTGGCTGTATTACTATACTTATCACAAAAACTCCCTGCTGAAGTTCCTACATCTATTTTACAAACTTCAGTAGTTCTTTTATACTTTACATATCCAGTTGGACATGTTCCATCTTTACTACTAACTTGCACTTTATGCCTAATAGAATCAAATTTATAAGAAGAATCTCCACGAGAAGCGTCTTGTGATAAAAGCGACTCTTTCACGCATATGTATACATCCATACTATCATTGTTCAAAACATTGTTTCTAAAATTATCATCTACTCCATCAACTCCAGTCAAAGTTTGACCGATTTGCAACAAATATTCACCATTATCTTTTACTAAAAATTGTATATATCTAGAATTAGCTACTGCCTCATCTCCATCGTTACTATATGTTTTAAAAGTATGAGAATAAGCATCATCACCTATATCATCTGTTAAATAAATTCTTTCACCCACTAAAGGAATAACGGCCTCTGGTTGAGCTTGTTCACAATTTGAATTTGAACCACAGGCGTCTGGATTTTTAAAGGTTACATTTTCTACTCCAGCAGTAGTTTCGGTTGAAGAGAAAATCCACCATCCTGTTTTTTTAGTTTTAGTTAATAATGAAGTAATATAATCGTTTTCGCTTTGATCCCAATAATGAAAAGCATAAACTCCTCTATATGCTTTATTATCACCTTCTTGTTCCCATGCTATCCAATATCTAACATTTGCTGGACAAGTAAAATTATTTAAATGCGTAATCGCTTCATTTATATCATAAAGTGAAAAGTCTGAAATTGCTTGAAAATCAATTTCAATAGTTGCAGAGAGTGGATAATCTTTTACATATGCATTATTCAATCCAGATACGGAATCATAATTCATACCAATGACAACACCATTAGCATAGACACATTCTATTTCAGCATTTTTTGCATTTATCTTAGCCTCTACATCAAAGGAACAAACAAAAAGCATTAACATAAAAAAGACAATATATAAAAAAACTTTTTTCATTCAAGATCACCATCTATCTTCTATTCTAGATTAATTATAGATTATTTTCTTATTTTGATCAATAAAAAAATAAGAGATTTAACTCTTATTTTTTTCATATTTACAATTACTGCATTTTATTGTGTTGCTCTTTTCCACTAACAACTCATTACATTCTGGGCAAACTTCTCCAGTTGGTAAGTCCCATACTGCCACTTTGCATTTAGGATAATTATTGCATCCATAGAAAATTTTACCACGTCTTGTTTTCTTTTCAATAATAGTTCCACCACATTTAGGGCATTTACAAATTTCTTTGATCTCTTTTTCTTCTTTTTTAATATATTTACAGGTTGGATAATTACTACATGCTACAAATTCTCCATATTTACCTTTTCTAATGACTAACGGATTACCACATTCTGGACAAACTTCTCCCGTCTCTTCCGCTTTCTTTTTTTCCATATTTTTAAATGCTTGTTCTACTTCTGGTTCAAACGTATTATAAAAGTCTTTTAATATAACTAATGAATCTTTATCCCCATCGGCTATTTTATCTAAATCCTCTTCCATTTGTGCAGTATATTCTACATTGATTAAATCAGAGAAAAATTCTTGTAATTTATCCGTGGTCTCTATTCCAATTTCTGTTGGTTTAAACTTTTTATCTTCTAATGTTACATAATCTCTTTCTTTAATCGTATCCATAGTTTTAGCATAAGTCGAAGGACGTCCTATTCCTAAATCTTCCATCTCTTTTATTAACTTAGCCTCTGTATATCTTGCTGGTGGTTGAGTAAAGTGTTGCTCTTTCTCAATACTATTAGAAGTTAATATATCATTTTCACTTAATTTAGGTAATATCCTATCTTCTGACTTTTCATAATCTTTATATACTTTTAAATAACCATCATAGATAAGTATTTGGCCATTGGTTTTAAATTGATAATTATTATTATCTAAAATAACTGTAGTTGCTTCTACTTTAGCATCTGCCATAATACTAGCTAGAGCTCTATAATAAATCATAGAATATAATTTATGCTCATCATTACTTAAGAATTGTTTAACACTACTAGGAGTTCTATTAATACTAGTTGGTCTAATAGCTTCGTGAGCATCTTGGACATTTTCTTTTTTCTTAGTAGTTTTTACATATCCAACATATTCTTTCCCAAATTCTTTATCAATATAAGCATATCCACTTTTAATAAATTCATCACTTAAACGAATAGAATCCGTTCTCATATAAGTAATAAGACCTACGGTCTCATTCTCTAAATCGATTCCTTCATATAATTTTTGAGCTATACTCATTGTTTTCTTAGCTGTAAAGTTTAATTTTGTGGATGCTTCTTGTTGTAAGGTACTAGTGATAAAAGGAGGTTTTGCTTTTTTATTTTTCTTTTTAGATTCAATACTAGATACTATAAAATCTTTATTTAACTTTTCTAATATAGCATTAGCTTCGTCTTCTGTCTTTATTTCAATATCTTTGTGATCATAATTAAATAATTCTGACTCAAATTCATCAAATATCCCAGTAATTGTCCAATACTCTTCTTTTTTAAAGTTTTCAATTTCACGTTCACGATCGACAATTAATTTTAAAGCAACACTTTGTACTCTTCCTGCACTTTTTCCACCGGTTTTTGATTGCATTAATCTGGATAATCTAAATCCAATAATTCTATCTAAAATTCTTCTAGTCTCTTGACTTCTTACTAAATTAGTATCTATTTTTCTAGGATTTTTAAATGCTTCTATTACTTTATCTTTCGTAATTTCATGAAATAATACACGGTCATATTCATTATCCTTGATTCCTAGTGTATCTTTTAAATGCCATGATATTGCTTCTCCCTCGCGATCTGGGTCAGTTGCAAGAAATACTCTAGCACTATCTTTCACATCTTTCTTTAAGTCACTAATTAATTTTTTCTTCCCACTAATAGCAATATAATTAGGTTTAAAATCATGTTCAACATCAACACCTAAACCAAATTTACCCGTAGTCGATAAATCTCTGATATGACCTTTGGATGATACTACCTTATAATCTTTACCTAAGTACTTCTCAATTGTTTTACTTTTACTAGGAGACTCAACAATTACTAAATTTTTGGTCACAAAACCACTTCCTTTACTTTTATACTTATACTAGTTATTACTATTTTTGTCAATAACATATAAAAACTATCATCTAATATTATTTATATTAATATTATTATCCATACAGACAAATATTTCCTAAATTTAAAAGAATTCCTGTTTAGGAATCCTTAAATTTTTTCAAATTGTGAATTATAAAGTTTAGCATAAAAACCATTTTTCTTTAATAATTCTTCATGATTTCCTTGTTCTACAATATCACCATTATCCATTACTAATATTAAATCTGCATTTCTAATAGTAGACAAGCGGTGAGCAATAATAAAGCTTGTTCTTCCTTCCATCAATTTATCCATAGCTTCTTGAATTAATATCTCTGTTCTGGTATCAACACTACTAGTAGCTTCATCTAATATTAATATTTTAGGATCTGATAAAATTACTCTAGCAATAGTAAGTAATTGTTTTTGTCCACCTGATACGTTATCACTTTCTTCATTTAAAATCATGTTATAACCATCTGGTAATGTTTTAATAAAGTGATGAACACTAGCACTTCTTGCAGCATTTTTAACTTCTTCTATATCAGCATCTAACCTACCATATCTAATATTATCAGCAATAGTACCACTAAATAACCAGGTATCTTGTAACACCATACCAAATAAACTTCTTAAATCCGATCTCTTAAAGTCTTTAATATCGTGTCCATCTATTAAAATTTTACCACTATTGACATCATAAAAGCGCATTAATAATTTTACCATAGTAGTTTTCCCAGCACCAGTAGGTCCTACAATGGCTATTTTTTGTCCTGGTTTCACTTTAGCATTAAAATCATTAATGATAATCTTATCTGGATTATATCCAAAATGAACATTTTTAAATTCAACATTACCTTTGATATCTTTAACAGATACAGGATTTTTAACATCTTTTACTTCTTCTTGTTCTTCAAGGAATTCAAAAATACGTTCTGCAGCTGCTACAGTTGGTTGTAATAATGCAAATATTTGAGCCATCGTTGATGATGATTGATTTAAGTTTCTAATATATTGAGAGAAAGATAAAATATCCCCTACTGCTATTCTGTTTTTTATTGTTAAATATCCACCATAAATAGATACTAATACATAACTGATATTACCGACAAAGTTCATTAATGGATGCATGGAAGTTGAAATAAATTGACTTTTCCATCCAGAATCATATAATTTGTCATTCATTTTTTCAAAGCGCTCTATTTCTTTATCTGCAGCATCAAATACTTGAACAACATCATGCCCACCATAAACCTCTTCAACAATACCATTCATATTACCTAAATTTTCTTGTTGTCTAGTAAAGAATTTTTGAGATTTTGACATAATGAATCCCATTCCAAAAACAGAAAGCGGTAATAATAGAAGTGATGCTACAGTCATGGAACCACTAATACTAATCATCATTACTAAGGTACCTACTAAAGTTGCAATCGCTGAAATAAATTGACTTAGCGTTTGACTTAGGTTTTGAGAAAAAGTATCAACGTCATTGGTTATTCTTGACAATATCTCTCCATGAGTTCTAGTTTCAAAATACGATAATGGTAATTTATGTAATTTCTTACTTATTTCATCCCTTAATTCATAAGATATTTTACATGATACCGTATTCATGATAAAGGACTGAATAAAGGAACAGAAAGCACTAAATGCATATAGTCCTAATAATAACAATAAAGTCTTATTAATAAAATCAAAATTCATCTCTCCTTGGCCCGTAATTTTATTGATTAATCCATTAAATATCTCCGTTGTAACATCCCCTAAAATATTAGGTCCAATAATAGAAAATACTGTACTTAATAGAGCAAAGATCATAACAATAATGATTGCTACACGATACTTCTTAATATAGCTTAGTAATTTTTTTAAGGTGCCTTTAAAGTCTTTAGCTTTATCTGTAGAATTTGCACCACCCATTGGTCCACCTCTAGGCATTGTTAATCTCCTCCTCACTAAGTTGTGATAATGCTATCTCACGATACACATCACATCTTTCTAATAATTCTTTATGTGTTCCTATTCCTGCTACTTTACCTTCATCAAGAACGATTATTTGATTAGCATTCATAATAGTAGAAACTCGCTGTGCAACAATAAAGACAATACTATTTTTGGTAACTTTTTTTAATTCACTACGAAGTTTGGCATCGGTCTTAAAGTCTAAGGCTGAAAAACTATCATCAAAGATATAAATATCTGGATCCATTGCTATAGCACGGGCAATGGATAATCTTTGTCTTTGACCACCTGAAACATTAGTACCTCCTTGCGCAATAGGTGAATTATATCCTTCTGGTTTAGATTCAATAAACTCTGTAGCTTGCGCAATACTAGCTGCTTCCTTCATTTTCTTATCCGTAATTTTACTATCTCCATATTTAATATTACTTTCAATAGTACCACTAAATAAGATACCTTTTTGAGGAACATAACCGATCTTGGCTCTTAGATCATCTAATTTCATATTTCTAATATCAACACCATCTACTAAGATAGCTCCTTCAGTAACATCATAGAACCTAGGAATTAAATTGATTAAAGTTGATTTACCTGAACCAGTGGAACCTATAAAGGCAATAGTCTCCCCCGGCTTAGCTGTAAAATTAACATCCGTTATAACATCTTCATTCGCATCTGGATACCTAAAACAAACATTTTTAAATTCTACTATACCTTTTTTATTTTTATCCGCTTTTTGAATGGTAGCTGGATCTTTAACACTTGAATCAGTTTCTATTACTTGAATTACCCTTTTAGCAGATACAGTAGCTCTTGGTAGTATAATAGAAATCATGGAAATCATTAAGAAGGCCATAATAATTTGCATTGTATATTGAATATATGCCATCATGTCTCCAACTTGAATAGTTCCATTATCTACACCAATAGCTCCAAACCAAACAATGGCAATACAAACAACGTTCATAAGTAACATCATTAATGGCATCATTAAAGACATGGTACGATTGACAAATAAATTTACCTTTGTTAAATCACGGTTAGCTTTATCGAATCTCTCTTCTTCATGACGTTCATTACTAAATGCTCTAATAACTGGAATACCAGTTAATATTTCACGGGATACTAAATTTAATCTATCTATTAAATTTTGGAATATTTTAAATTTAGGCATAACAACTATGAATAAAGTACCAACAATAATAAATAGTGCTGCTACAGCAATAATTATAATCCATAGCATTGAATTATCAGCACTAGTTGTTTTAATGATACCACCTATAGCAATAATAGGTGCATAGAAAACAACTCTCATAAGCATTACTACTACTTGTTGAATTTGTTGAATATCATTAGTAGTTCTAGTAATCAAAGAAGAAGTACCTAATTCTTTCATTTCGGATTTAGAGAAGTTTACTACTTTTTCAAATACTTTAGTTCTAAGGGTTTTAGCAAGACGTGCTGCTAATCTTGAACCAAAGAAGATAATAGCTATTGCTACTGCCATAATAAGTAAGGCAATACCTAACATCTTAGCACCATTAATTAAAATATAATTAGTTTGTATACTTCCTAGATCAACCCCTACTTTTTCATATTCACTTTTTACATACTCAATAGCAGATGATGAGAAAATAGTATCAGGCATTTCTTCAATCTGTTCATCGATTTTAGAAATAACCTCACTTCTAGTATCTTCATCCATCATAGTTAACACATCTTGAAAAGTCATACCTTCTGGAAGAGTAACTCCCAAGCTAGATGGATCACTACTAATCATTTGTGATACGTAAGATAGTGCAAAAGCATGTTCTAAAACCGTATTCACTTCGTCTCTATTTTCACCATTATATAGATAAATATCCTCACTACTTACAATAGGATACTCATCTACATATTCTTCATTTCCTTGCTCGATTAAGTCATAATTATCTTCAATAACCTTAACTTCATCATCATTAAGGAATATCAAAAGATCATCAAATGTAGAAGAAGAAATAACTTTTGCTACTGCATCTTCAATTCCATTTTGTTGGATACCTACATTTATTATTTTGGAAGTATAATCCGGTAGAGCTAAATCTAGACTAGCTTGGCAGATTAATAAAGCAATAATGATAAGTATCGATATTATTGATGTTTTCAAATATCTAAATATTTTTAGCATATCTCTTTCCTTTCTAAACCTCTTTTTATTATATTAATTTGTTTTAAATAATGTACACGTATATCATCTTTTTTTAAAGGATGCTCTAAAGAAATCGCCACTGCATGAAAAAATATAGGAATTACAATACTAAGTAAAATCTCTATTTCTTCTTCTTTGATATTATACCTTGTAAGATCAATATTTTTAACAATGGAACCATCAAATTCACTATCAACTAGTTCTGGAATAGCTATATCTACTTGATTAGAATTCATGTTAATAAAAATATTATTAATTAAGTTGCCACCACAATTATTATTATCAACAATATAATCATAAAAATGAATTAAACTTTTAAATAAATCTTGTTTATTCTGATTCAAAACCTCTATAAACTGTGCTTTAAACTCTCTTATATAAGTTTTTAAAAGATATAAATATAAATCTTGTTTATTTTCAAAGTATAAATAGAAACTTCCTCGTGGCATATGAATATTTTTTATAATTTTATTGATCGACGCATCTTCATATTTATGAGTAGCAAATTCTAATTTTGCTGCTTCAATTATTTCTTGTTTTTTATCATCCTCTAAATTCAAAAATTTATTACTAGGCATATACACATGCACCTCCAACAAATGTACTTTTTCATTATATATGACAAGTTGTCATAAGTCAATTTGTTTTTTTAAATAACACAAAATTTTCACAAAAGAAAAGAATAGAAACCTATTCATTATATTCATGTATCAAACTAATAAATTCTTCTTGTATTTCTTCTAGTCTTTCTTTTGTGTTAGCTTCAAATCTTGCTGTAATATTAGGTCCTGTATTACTAGCTCTAACTAAAGCCCATCCATCACTAAAATTAACTCTTACTCCGTCAATCGTTAATACATTATAACCTTTTTCTATACAGTAATCTTTAATCTTATCAATAATTAAAAATTTCTTATCATCAGGGGAAGTAAATTTTAACTCTTCTGTAGATACATAATTAGAGATACCATCTAATAAAGAACTTAATGGTTTATCGGTTTTAGATAATATTTCTAATAGTCTTAGTCCTGCATAAAGTCCAGAATCAAATCCAGGCCACCTATCTCTAAAATAAACGTGTCCAGATAATTCTCCACCAAATGGTAAATTATCTTCTTTCACTTTAGCCTTTGTATAAGAGTTCCCCGTTCTATAGCAAATTCCTTCGCCACCTAATTTTTCTATTTCATCTTCTACTGCTTTAGAACATTTAACATCATATAAAAACTTCTTATTTTCCACTTTATTAATAATATCTCTGATAATAATAATCATATATTTATCAGTAGCAATATAATTACCTTTTTCATCGATAATACCTAATCTATCTCCATCACCATCGAAAGCAAGTCCAACGTCGGCACCAAGCTCTAATACTCGTCTTTTTAAAGCATCTAAATTAGATTCTACACAAGGATCAGGGTGATGATTAGGAAATGTTGGATCACTTTCTCCAAATAAAATATCTAAATCAATTGGAAACTTACTATAAATATCTTTAGCAATACAAGTAGTAGTACCATTTCCTAAATCAATTACTACTTTTAGATGTCTATCCCCTAGCTTTATTCCTTCCTGCATCAATTTAATATATTCATCTCTTATATTATAGGTAGATAACTTACCAACTCCTGTATCAAATTCACCTCTTAAAGTAAAATCCCTAAACTCTTCGATCATTTCTCCTCTAGCATTTCCGCGCTCATCAAAAGCAAATTTAAATCCATTATCATCTTTCGGATTATGACTAGCTGTTATCATGATCCCACTAGGGATATTTTTTAAAATACAGGCATAATAATACATCGGTGTTGTAACTAATCCTAAATCAATTACATTAATTCCTGTTGATAAAATCCCTTTTATTAAATTACTAGCAAGTTCGTCTGATGAATATCTATTATCTCTACCAACAATACATGTATCCTTATTAAATCTTTTTATATAAGTCCCAAAACTTTTACCAATGATATATGCGACTTTTCCATTAATATCTTTAGGATATACTCCTCTTATATCATAACCTCTAAATATATATTTGTTTATCTCCATAACTCCTCCTATTGTACTTTCGTAGTTTCACATTCAAAATCATTATCAGAATAAATTACCATTTGGTCAACAATAACTTTACTGTGATTTTCTAATAATGGTTCGCGAGTATAATCAAAACTATTATAATCTATCTTTAAAGTATAGATATTTCCATTTTCCTCATAATCAATATTATTTACTCTTTTTAAATCTTCATATTCTTCAATTAATATTCCTTCCGGTTGTAATGAGGAATTTACTATTTCTATTTGATAAGTAAATGTAGAGTTACTTATTTTATTATCCACATAATTAGTACTAATTGTAGTATTTAATCTATAATCTACAAAATCTTCCTCCCTAGTACAAGTTAGATTCATAATAGTTTGCACTACTTCCTCATTAGGGGTATCTACTTCTTCTTCTGGAAATAATACTCTAAACAACGGTGGAAGAACAATAAAAAGTAATAATACACAAATTCCTAAATAACAAAGGATCTTAACAGCTCCACTTTCTTTTTTCATAAGCACCATCCTATTCTAAAAATATCTTACCATATTTAGAAATTAAAAAAAAGTCCTAAGACTTTTTTATTTGTTAAATTCTTTTAATAAATCAATTACTTTACTCATTTCTAAATCGTATTTAATCATATCTAATCCACCAAACATTTTTAAGAATTCTTCTTTTTCCATTTGATATTTACTAGCTAGATTATCCGCTTCTTTATCTGCTTCTTCATCTGAAATCTCAATTTTTTCCAGATTTGCTACTTCTTCTAACATTAAACGATATAAAACATGATTGTATGCTTCTTTTTCTAATTGATTTCTTAAATCTTGTTCTTTAGAATTAGTAAATTGATAATATAAGTCCAATGAGATACCTTGCATTTTTATTTGGTCTTCAAATCTTTTTAATAATCTATCTACTTCTTCTTCAACCATTTCTTCTGGAATATCTACTTCAGTATTTTTCCCAACAGCTTCTAGTAATGCATCCACATGTTTATTTTCAGCATCCATCTCTTTATGTGCCTTAATCGTTGCTTCGATTTCTTTTTCTAAAGCTTCTTTTGTGTTTACGCCTTCCATTCCAAGATCTTCAAATAGCTCTTCATCAAAATCACGTTCTACTTTTTCTTTAATTTCATTTACTTTAACTTTGAATGTTACTTTTTGTCCTTTTAATTCTTCACTAGGATACTCTTCTGGGAAAGTAACTTCGATTTCTTTTTCTTCTCCTTGTTTCATTCCAATTAATTGTTCTTCAAATCCAGGAATAAAAGTATGGCTTCCAATTTCTAATTCATAGTTTTCACCTTTTCCACCATCGAATGCTACTCCATCTTTAAATCCTTCAAAGTCAATGATCGCTATATTTCCTTCTTCTACAGTACCATCTTCTTTTACTCTTAATTCACTATAACGTTCTAGAATATGATGAATTTCATGTTCAATTTCTTCTTTAGTAACTTCAACTTCCTCTTTAGCTACTTTTAATCCTTTATATTTTTTTACATTAACCTCTGGTTTAGTAATCATAGTAAAGACAAGTTCTACTCCAGATTCATCCACTTTTTTGATTTCTAATTTAGGTTGTACTACTGGTATTAATTTAGAATCTTCTAAAGCTTTAATATATGCTTCTTCAATTACATAATCAACAGCAGGTATATAAAGTCTTTCTTTTCCATATCTTTTTTCAAATATATCTCTAGGTACTTTTCCTTTTCTAAAACCATCCACATTTACCTTTTTTACTTCTTCTTTAAAAGCTTTATCTAGAGCATTGTCCCATGATTTACCTTCTATTTTTACTGAAACCTCATGTTTATTATCTTTTTTACTCATATAATTCCCTCCAATACTTCTATATTATATATGAATAATTTCTTTAATTCAAGAATTTTTACTTATTATCAAAATATATCCAAGTTTTTAATTGACTTTTGTTAACTCTGTGATAAAATGAGTTTATAAAGTTATCTATTAGTTAACTTTTATTTAAAAAGGAGAGATGATTTTTCATGTTTTTTATCCAATTGTGCAAAATTCCATCACTAGATAGACCAACATCAATTGCTACTGATGTAATACTTTCTCCACC
>CALVKH010000011.1 GCA_944332575.1 uncultured Bacilli bacterium
TGGATAAGAAAAAGAAAAAAACAAAAGAAAAACTACGGTAGCGACTATCGGATGTTAAGCCTGTGGAGAAGTAAGGGAACTTAGTCTGTGAAGCAGGAAATTTGGAAGGTGACGACCAAAGCGAATTAAGTTAACTTAATTCTTTTGTTCTATATAAGATTATATAAATAAATACTTTCTGTTATAATTATTTATATGGAGGATATATATATGATTTTTAAATTTCTAATTTTAATTATTTTAATTCTTATTAATGGTATTTTTTCTGCGACCGAAATAGCATATTTATCGATTAGTAAATATGAATTAAATAAAGAGTTAAAGAAAAAGAATAAAAAAGCAGAAAAGATAGTAAATTTATTAAATGATTCTAGTTCTTTTTTATCTGCAATTCAAATAGCCATTACTTTATCAGGTTTTTTAGCTAGTGCTTTTGCTGCTGAGAGTTTTGCTAGTGAGTTAGCTAGTATAATCAATATAAGTTTTATCTCTACTAGTACTTTAACTACCATTTTAGTGGTACTGATAACTATTATTTTATCTTATTTTACTTTAGTTTTAGGTGAATTGGTTCCTAAGAAATTTGGTTTAGCTTATTCCAAAGAAATATCTTTTGCCATGGTCAATGTGATTGATTTTGTCATTAAATTTTTTAAACCTTTTATCTTTATTTTAAAGTCTTCTACTGATTTTATTGTAAAAATATTAAAAATAAAAAAGATAGAGGAAACAAACGAAGATGAATTAAAAAATAATATAGCAGAGTCTGGGTTAGAAGATTTAGAAAAAGGATTATTATTTAATGTTTTTGAGTTTAATGATACAACGGTTGAAAAAGTAATGACTCCTAAAAAAGATGTTATCTTTATTGATTTAGAAGATTCTCGTGATAAGATTATTGGTATTTTAAAAAAATATAAATATACAAGATTTCCAGTAACGCATAATAAAAAAGTAATAGGTGTTATTAATGTAAAAGATTTTATATTAAAACATAATAACGAATTTAGTTTGAAAAATTATGTAAGGGATCTTACTAAAGTTAAATATGATGATATCATAGATGATGCTTTTCTTCTTTTCAATGGACAACACGAAGCAATGGCACAAGTTATGAAGGATGGTAAATTTATAGGTATTATTACTATGGAAGATATTATTGAAGAAATAGTTGGTAATGTATTTGATGAATATGATAGTGAAGATAAAAAATAAAGTGTATTAGAGGTAACATATGATTTTAAATGTAAGTGGAAGAACAGATATTATAGCGTTTTACTGTGAGTGGTTTATGAATAGATATAAAAAAGGTTATATTGATGTAAGAAATCCTTTTTATAATAAACAAGTTAGTAGGATTAATTTTAGTGATGTTGATGCTATTATGTTTTGTACAAAAAATCCTATTCCTATTGTGAAACACTTACAAGAAATAACTAAACCTATTTTATTCCATGTTACTTTAACTCCATATAAGAAAGATATAGAACCAAATGTTCCATCTAAAAAAGAAATCATTGAAGCGATAAAAGAAATATCTAATATTATTGGTAAAGATAATTTATATATAAGATATGATCCTGTTTTCTTAAGTGATAAATATAACATTAATTATCATATAAAAGCCTTTGACAAAATGTGTAGTTTATTAAATGGTTATGTAACAAATATAATTATATCTTTTATTGATAATTACAAGAATGTTCAAAATAATATAAAAGATCTAAAGTTAAGAAAATTTGCGGAAAAGGATTTTGAACAAATAGGAATTAATTTCAGTCGTTCTGCAAGTAATCATGGCATGACTGTACAGACATGTTTTGAAGAGCGAAGATTATTAGAATATGGGTTTATAAAAAGAGATTGCTTAGGAGTAGAGTTAGCCCATAAATTAACTGGCAAAACAAAATTTAAAAAATGGAAAGCAAGACGTGGTAATATGTGTAATTGTGTAGAAATGGTTGATATAGGTGTATATAATTCTTGTAAGCATTTTTGTAAATATTGTTATGCTAATTATGATGAGAATAGAGTAATTGATAATTATCATAATCATGATCCTAATTCATCACTATTAATAGGACATTTAGCTAGTGATGATATCATTAAAATAAGAAAATAGAATTTTGCATATTTGATTTTGCAATTTTCTTATGTTAGAATAATTGATAGAGATAAATAATATGAAAATATAGAAGGAGAGGTTATTATGGATAAATGGAAATGTACAGTATGCGGATATATTTATGATGATGCAACTGAAGAAGTTAAATTCGAAGAATTACCAGAAGATTGGACTTGTCCAGTTTGTGGTGTTCCAAAAAGTATGTTTGTTAAAGTAGAAGATGAATAATTGATGATAATACTTGAACCCTTGCGGTTCTTTTTTTATGTTTCTGTTTTGTAAGGTTAGATATATATAATATATGATATAATCGAATTGGGTGATAGAATGCAAAGAGTTTTAATCATAGAAGATGACTTAAGTATATGTAATGAATTAAAAGAATTATTAGATAATGCAGGATATGAAGGTATTATTTTAAATAGTTTTGAAAATTCATATGAGGAATTTCTAAATATTAAACCAGATTTAGTATTATTAGATATAAATATTCCTAAGATAAATGGGGAATTACTATTACAGAAAATAAGGAAAGAAAGTAATGTTCCAATTATCATGGTAACTAGTAAAAATAGTGAGTCCGATGAAGTATTATCCATGAGTTATGGAGCGGATGATTATATTACAAAACCATATAATCCAACTATTTTACTATTAAGAATAAACGCTATTTTTAAACGCATGGAAAATCAAAGTGATGTTTTAAATTATCGTGATTTAAAAATAATCCCTAAAAGAGGCGTTATAAAAAATGGCGAAGAAGAAATATTACTTACTAAAAATGAAATGTTAATTTTTACTTATTTATTAACTAAAAAAGGAAATATTGTAACACGAGATGAATTAATGACTGATTTATGGAATAATGATGAATATATTAATGATAATGCTCTTACAGTTAATATTAGTAGACTTCGCTCTAAATTAAAAGAAATAGGGTATGAAGATGCCATTGAAACAAGAAAAGGACAAGGATATATATTAATATGAGATTAAGTGAATATTTAAAAAGAAATTTATTAAATGTACTATTATTTATTTTTATTTTTTTTGTAATTAATTCCATTCTTATTGCATTTAAAACCTCTTCCCAAGCAATACTAGGCGTAGATATTTCTTTATTAGTAGGAGTAGTTTTCTTTATTAGTTATGATTATGGTAGACGAAAGAAATTTTATGATATATTTTTAAAAAACCTTGAACATTTAGATAAAAAATATTTAATTATAGAAATGATGGATTGTCCTAATTTTTATGATGGAAAAATATTATATGATTCGTTATATGAAATCAACAAATCAATGAATGAAAAGGTAAAAGAGTACACTATGAATTTAAATGATTTTAAAGAATATATAGAAATGTGGATTCACGAAGTTAAACTTCCTTTGTCATCCATAAATTTAATGGCTCATAATCATAAAGAAATATCGAATAAAAAAGTAATTGAGCAATTAAAAAGATTAGATGATGATGTTGAACAAGTATTGTACTATGTAAGAAGTGAAAATGCTGAGAAAGATTATTTAATTAAAGAAGTAAACTTAAATAAAGTAGTGTCTAATGTAGCTTTAAGGAATAAAGATATTTTATTAGAAAATAAAATTGATTTAATAGTAGATCTAAAGAATACTAAAGTTTTAACTGATTCTAAATGGTTAGAGTTTATTATTAATCAAATCATCATTAATAGTATTAAATATATAAGGAAAAATACTGCACCATATATAAAAATCTCTATAGAAGAGACAAAAGATAATACCATATTAAAAATATATGATAGTGGAATTGGTATATCTAAAAAAGACATTCCTAAAGTATTTGATAAAACCTTTACTGGCTCTAATGGCCGTATGGTAAGAACTTCGACTGGTATGGGGTTATATATTGCTAAGAATTTATGTAATAAATTAGGACATCAAATCACAATTGATTCTATCGAAAATGAATATACAGAGGTAAAAATAATCTTTGTCAAAAATAATTTCTTTGAAGTGGTAAAATGATGTTACAAAAATGTAATGTTATGTAATATTAAAAACAGGACACCAATAAATTTATCTTCTATAATGAATCGTGAAAGGAGAGATAATATGTCAAATATATTAAAAATTGACAAAGTAGAAAAATACTATGGTAATAGATCTAGTCTTACCAAAGCGATTGATAATATTTCTTTTGAAGTAGAAGAAGGTGAATTTGTAGTAATTATGGGAGCAAGTGGTAGTGGAAAGACAACTCTTTTAAATTGTATTTCTACTATCGATAAAGTAACCTCTGGTCATATTTATGTAAATGGTGAAGATATAACGAAATTAAAAGGAAATGATTTAAATAGATTTAGAAGAGAGAAATTAGGTTTTATTTTCCAAGATTTTAATCTCTTAGATACCTTAACCGCTTATGAAAATATTGCTTTAGCGCTTTCTATACAAAACGTAAAACCTAGCGAAATAGAAAGACGAGTTAATGAAGTTGCTACTAAGTTAGATATAAAAAATGTGTTAAATAAGTATCCATATCAAATGTCAGGTGGTCAAAAGCAACGTGTAGCATCCGCTAGAGCTATTATTACTGATCCGGAACTAGTATTAGCAGATGAACCAACAGGAGCTCTTGATTCTAAGTCATCTAAGATGTTACTGGAAAGTTTTAATTATTTAAATGATACTTTAAATACAACTATTTTAATGGTCACTCATGATTCTTTTGCAGCGTCATACGCTAGTAGGGTTATTTTTATTAAAGATGGAAAAGTATTTAATGAAATAAGAAGAGGAAATGACTCAAGAAAGGACTTCTTTGATAAGATAATTGATGTTGTAACCTTACTTGGGGGTGACTTAAATGACGCTCTTTAAGATATCGCTTAGAAATATAAGAAAAAGTTTTAAAGATTATGCTATTTATTTCTTTACTTTAATATTAGGAGTGGCAATATTTTATATATTTAATGCTATAGAAAGTCAGACTGTTTTATTAAATGTAACATCAAGCACGAAAGAGTTAATTCAATTAATGATTAATATGTTATCAGGAGTTAGTGTTTTTGTGGCATTTATATTAGGATTTTTAATTATTTATGCTAGTAGATTTTTAATGAAGAGAAGACATAAAGAATTTGGTATTTATTTAACTTTAGGAATGAGTAAGAGAAAAATATCAATGATTTTATTCTTTGAAACATTACTAATAGGAATCATCTCTTTAATCATAGGATTAGGAATAGGTGTTGTTCTATCTCAATTAATGAGTATTTTTGTAGCGAATATGTTTGAAGCAGATATGACTAAATTTGAATTTATTTTTTCCACAAGTTCATGTATTAAAACATTAATATATTTTGGAGTCATGTATTTAATTGTCATGATCTTTAATGTTATAACTGTTAGAAAATGTAAGTTAATTGATTTATTACAATATAGTAAAAAAGCTGAAAAAGTAAAATTAAAAAATCCAATTATTTGCATTATTATTTTCGTTGTTTCCGTAATAGCCTTAAGTTATGCTTATTATCTAGTTACAGGTGGAGTAACGCAATTAGATGATGCCACTGATATTTTCTTACCTATTATTTTAGGTGCTGTTTCAACATTCTTTATATTCTGGTCTTTATCAGGATTAATTTTAAAAATTGTTATGAGCATTAAGAATTTATATTACAAGGGATTAAATAGTTTCACTTTAAGACAAATCAGTAGTAAAGTTAATACAACAGTTTTTTCGATGACTATTATTTGTTTAATGTTATTTATTACTATTTGTGTATTATCTAGTGCATTATCATTAAAAAATTCCATGACTAGCAATTTAAAAGAATTAGCACCTATAGATATTGAATTATACAAAAAGAGAAATGTAAATAAAGAGGATGCGCCTATTTTAGGATATAATGAATATCAGATAGAAGACACTTATCATACGATTGAAGAAAGTTTAGAGAAGGTAGATTTCGATATTGATGATTATTTAAAAGACATAGTTCATGTCAATATTTATGCAACTAACGAATTAACTTTCTTAAATACTTTGGGAAGTGAACTTGAAACTGTAAAAAAAGAGTTTCCTTATATAGATTTATATTCTGCTGAAGCGATTGTTAAGATAAGTGAATATAATCGTGTAGCAAAATTATATGGTAATCCAATCTATGAATTAGAGGAAGACGAATATATGATTATTGCTGATTTTGATAGCATGATAGCAATTAGAAATAAAACTTTAGAAAAAGGTACAACAATAACTTTAGGTGGAAAAACTTTAATCCCTAAATATAGTGAATGTAAGGAAGGATTTATTGAGATTAGTTCTAATCATATTAATACAGGAATTATTTTAGTACCAGATGATGTTATTAATGAAGCATGGTTAGAAGAAGAACATTTATTAGCTAATTATATTGGTGATACAGATGAAGAAAAAGAAGAGACTGAAAATATTATTATAAATTTGGAAAATCATCCTAATGCTAATATGATTAATCTATCAGCAAGTACTAAAATAACTATTTATGAAGCAAGTATTGGTTTAGGAGCTATGGTTACTTTTATAGGATTGTATTTAGGAATAGTTTTCTTAATTTCTAGTGCTGCTATTCTAGCTTTAAAAGAACTTACTGAAAGTACTGATAATAAAGAGAGATTTGATATGTTAAGAAAAATAGGAACGGATGAGAAAATGATTCATAAAGCATTATTTACTCAAATATTAATTTTCTTTATGTTTCCATTAGTTCTTGCTATCATCCATTCAATATTTGGAATTATGTTCTGTGATTATATTTTAGCTACCTTTGGTAATGAGGAGTTATTAAAATCCATTGTTATGACAGCGTCTTTAATTGTTGTAATTTATGGTGGATATTTCTTCATAACTTATTATTGTAGTAAAAATATCATAAAGAGCAGATAAAAAACTCAACAATTGTTGAGCTTTTATTTTTTATAATATATTATAGTTCTTTATTCGGCATAATTAGTAAAATAGTTTTGAACTAACACTACTGGTGTACCTTTATCACCACTACCACTAGTTAAATCACAAAGCGACCCAATTAAATCAGTATATCTTCTAGGAGTAGTTCCTTGTGTTTCTATTTTTCCTTTTAAATTTTTATCTTTATTGATTATTTCTTCTTGGATAGCTTTCTGTAATTCTTCACCTTTTAAATTACTAAATTTGTTATCAGATAAATATTTTAATTTTAGTTCATTAGGACTTCCAACTAATCCAGAAGTATAAAAAGGACTAACAACAGGATCCGCTAACTCCCATATTTTTCCTACCGGGTCTTTAAAAGCGCCATCTCCATAGATCATAACCTCAATTGTTTTACCGGTTAATTCTTTTAATTTGCTTTGGATATCATTAATTAATTTTTCCCCATTTTCAGGAAATAATTTTATTTTTTCTTCCGTGGCACGATTAGATCCTAACAAACCATATTTACTATTATAACCACTTCCATCAATGCTTTTATTCATAATTTCATCTAATCCTAATACTTTGGAAGCACCAAATTGAATTAATCTTTTCTTTGTTTTTTCTCTAGTATGAATATCGGCAGCAATTACTTCTTTCGTATATTTTAATATTTCTTCTGGGTGATTGGCAAAAATAAATTGTATTTCACAATTTTCTTTTTTCACTAAATCACGATAAAAATCGACCATGTTAATGCCAGTAAAAATATGTTTAAAATCTCCAAATTTATCTTCATATTCTTCTTCAGAAATCACATCAGTATAAGGATTAATATTATACTTTTCCAATTCATCACTATTTAATATGTCATTTCCTACTTCATCTGCGGGATAACTTAATAACATAGTAATTTTATCCATACTTCTAGCAAATGCTTTAAGACAAAGAGCAAAACGATTTCTACTTAGTATTGGAAAAACAATACCTATATGTTTACTATTAAATTTATTACTAACATCTTTTGCCACTTCATCAATAGTAGCATAATTACCATCACTAATACTTACAACTGCTTCAGTAATAGCAACTACATCTTTATCGTGAAAATCAAATTTTTCACTTTCACTAGCTTTCATCAGTGAATCTACTACTATATCTTTTAAATTATCTCCTTCTTTTATAATGGGTGTTCTAATTCCTCTTACAATAGTTCCAACTGTTCTCATAAATTCCTCCTACTATTATTATAGCATTATACTATTAAATAATTAAAATAATTTAGAGTAGGGAATAGTAATTTCAAATTTTCCATAACTATAAGGCGCTACTTGATATTGTTCAAAAAAGATAATCAATCCATTATTTGAAAAGGCAAAATTTTTAAAATTATCTTTAGTAGGTTTAGTACCTTCTTCTAACATAGAATTGATAATATCATCTTGATTTAAAAAGCGTTTATCTTTTTTTAATTGATTTTTACTTTCCATGGATAATATATTTAATATATTATTATTTTTTTCTATCAGATCTTCAATCGTAATTATTTTATCAGTGTTAGTATCATAAGTAATAGTCCAGATAGTATTATTTGGATGAGCTCCTCCTGTATAAATACTAACATAAAAAACATAGGAAATATAATTTTGATAGCTATAAGAATCATATAGTATATCAATAGTATAATATTGGTTAAGTTGAACCTTGTTATTAACGGCAACATCTTTCAGTTGTTGTACATAAGTATTAATTTTCTCATCAATTTCTTTGTTTAAAGTATTATAAGATGTATACGGATAATATATTTTAATTTTATATTTTGGATCATTCGATTTTTCTTCTATTTTCTTTTCTAACGTAGTAGTATTACTACCTATAGAAATTAACTTACTTGTTAGATAATCATTATTTATGTTTTGACTAAGATTAAAGTTTTTAATTAATAGTATTATATTAATAATTAATAAGCAAACAATTATTAAAATGAAGTATTTGTATTTCATAATATCACCAATACAATAATATTCATAACAACAACTAATTTATTAATATTCTTTATAATTACTCATAAGTTTAAATAGAGGTGATTATTAAGTGTTAAGTGATACATCATTGGTTATTCAAACTTTAAATAGTAATTTATATTATCTAAGGACTTTGGGGGACTTTAGTTTTACTCTGCAATTATCTTTCTTACCAGGTAACGAAGAATATATAGAAGCGGCACAAGACTTTGCATTAAGAAGTGAAGAACTATTACGTACTATTATGAAATATGCAAATGGTAATGTGACAAAAGAAGCTGTAAATAATAAAATATTTGTTACAGAATATACATTAGATTGTGAAAGATTAACAGAAAAATTATTTAATGTAGATATTGATACGAATATAACGGAGCAACAATTAAATCTAACGCCAGGTATTCCTACTAATCCATCTCAAGAAATGATTAGTGAACTAGACAAAGTAAACAAAGATGCTTTAGTATTAGCGACTAATTTCATTGACTTCTGTAATAATATTTCAGAAAGAATGAAAAAAAATGAATTGTTCTCTTATTCCTATATTACATTAATAGAAGCTATGTTAATTGAGATGAATTTATATAAAAGTAATTTAGAAAGACTAATAGAAAGAAATACTATTAATCCAACTTTTATTGTCGATTATGAATATTTATTTAATTATTTATTACAATTATACTCATCATGTATTACTGGTTTAGTAGATCCTAGTAATCCATCCGCAGTAATTAGAGCTTTTGCTTTCTCGAGTGAATTCAATCTATTAGCTAATGAATATAAAAATGCTGTTATTAGTCCAGAAGCACAAGAGAATCTAGAAATGCGAACTAAAGATACTTTGAATAGATTTAAAAGTTTTATCTCTGCTATCATACAAGAACTTTTAGATGCTAAAACTTATTTTATAGTACCACCAATTCTTTTAGATAATATATATACTACAGCTAACTATTTTACTTATGTATTAATATCGAGTGAACAAAAAGAATTAATATAAGTAATAATAAAAAATGAAATACTTAATTTATAAAATCAATGTAGATATGTGTCTACATTTTTTATTGTGAAATAAAGAATAGAAATATGACCAATATTCGTTTATTTAGTAGTATAATAATATAAAAAAAGGTAAATGCAACTTGAAATTGACAAAAAACAACTAAAAATTGGTAGAATGCAACAGGGTTTTATTATAAGATTTTCGTGAGGTGAAGGAAATGAAGTTTAGTGAAAAATTGCAAACTTTAAGAAAAGAAAATAAACTTTCCCAAGAGAAACTAGCAGATATGTTAGATGTATCTAGACAAGCAGTTTCTAAATGGGAATCAGGGCAGACTTATCCTGAAATGGATAAATTATTATCTATGTGTAAAATATTTAATTGTACATTAGATGAACTTACTAATGATGAAATTACAGAAATCAAGGGTAATAATAAAAGTAAGAATATTGGTAATAATCTAATTGATGAAATGTTAGAAATAATAAATAGAACATGTAGTGTATTTAGAAAAATTAGCATGAAAGATATAATTAAAATTATTTTTGAAATGTCATTAGTTATAATATTATTATTAATATTTAGAATATCAATTGAATTTATTTATAATTCAGCAAGAGATATATTTATGAATTTTGGATCACAAATAGGCAATATATTTTCTAGTATTTTTAGATTTGTTCTTATAGTATCATATCTAATATTAAGTATTATTATATTTGTTTATATTTATAAAATAAGAGTATTAGATTATTATGATAATTTATATACTGATACAAGGCCAAATGTTAAACAAGGAAGTAATAATATTAATAATAAAAATAATCAAGATGAAAATAACAATTACAATGAAAAAATAATTATCAAAAAAGAACATAATTATACTATTTTTAACACTTTAGGTACTATTGTAATGGTATTTATTAAAGCTTTTATCTTTTGTATGAGTATACCATTTATTATATCTTTATTATTTCTATTTGCTTCCTTTATATTAAGTATCATTTTAATATTTAAAGGTGTCTTCTATTTTGGAATTATATTAGGAATTATATCTTGTATTATTTTGAATTTAGTTATCATAGAATTGATTTTTAATTTTATTTTTAGTAGAAAGAATAGTTTAAAAAGAATATTTTTAATGTTTATCATTTCTTTGTCGGGAATTGGTATTGCAATAGGGATTACTATGTGGGATGCTGCTAATATAAACTATATTAATACTGCACCTTTATCTAGCGAAAAAGATGTTTATGAGGTAACATATGAAATGCGTGATAATACATTATTTTTAGCTCCATATCACGATAATACCGTATTTTATATTGATGAATCTTTAGGTAATAGTATTAAGTTAGAGATTAAATATTATGAAAAATATTCAGAAGTTTTTGCAATATATGATGAAGAGAATGCTATAAATGTATATAGTAACTCTAAAAATTTATCATTTAAAAGAACTATGGATTTATTGATCGAAGATTTATCTAAAAAGCAATTACATAATTATGATGAATTATATGATATCGAAATAAATATTTATACTACTTCTCAAGTTCAAGAAAAACTATTTGATAATAATCAAAAATATCGCGATCAAATTGCAGAAGAACACTATAATTCGATGTTACAACATTATGATGATCAAATATATGAATATCAAAATAAAATTGCAGAATTAGAAGAGGAAAATTATAATTTGGAAATGGAAAAAGAAGAATTACAATTAGAAATTGAGGAATATCAAAGAAAAATAGAAGAATATGTAAATAGTATTAATGATTTATTGAATAATTAGTAAAATTATTTTAAATTTATGATATGATCTAATGGGTGAGATCATGAAAGAAATATATTCTGATAAAATAAAAAAAGGAATTAATAAATTAAATATTTATTTAGTAGTAGCCATGATATTTATAATCATTACTGTAGTATTTATTATTTGTGCTATTAATGTTCATAACAGAAGTGATTTGTATCCAGTGGATATGAATGATGTTATTGCAAGAAATAATAGTAAAGATAATGTTTATTCCTACATTAATGTAGCGATATCCCCTTATGTTTTTGCTGAGCGAAGTGATGATATTTTTGAGGATAAATATTATTTTCTTAGTGATGGGGAATATGCTTATATTGCATATTTAGATTATCAAACAGTTCAAGAAATAAATAATATTACTAATAGTGGTAGTATTGTAAAATTAACAGGAATTACTAAAAAGATTCCTAGTGATATTAAAAATATTGCTATTGATGTATATAATGATATATTAGGTGATAATCTTATTACTCAAGATAATTTTGAAAGTTATTTTGGAAGTATTTATTTAGATGTAACTTCACCAATTAATGATAATACAGTATATGTATTACTATCTATCTTTTTTGGTGTTATTGGGTTACTTATATTGATTAGTTACATAACATTTAGAGTGATAACTAACAAAACAATTAAAAATTTATCCTTAGAGGAGTGGCATAAAATAAATAGTGAAATAGAAGAGGCTAGTACAAACTATTATAAAAAAGCTAAATTATATTTAACCAAGAATTATCTAGTTTATTTTTCAAGAGGTATGAATGTTATTAAATATACTGATATTTTATGGATGTATCCATTTGAATTAAGACAATATGGATTTACTACTACAAAAAGTATTGTTATAGTAGATAAGAAAAATAAGAAACATGTGATAGCAGGTATTAGTAATTTAAGTCGCAATAGTAAAAATACTTATGACGAAATCTTCTCCACAATAATGGATAAAAATAAAAATATATTCATTGGCTTTACTTCTGAAAATAAGAATAAAGTAAAAGAATTAGTACAAAAAAAGGAATCCTAGATTCCTTTTTGTTTGGCTGTATTTACTTTTTGGAGTATTTTTTCTTTACCATTTAAAAATGGACTAATTGATTCATGATTATTAAGAGCATTTATGATTTGCGTTATATGCATGGAACAGTCAACTTCATTAAACCATGCAAGGTTTTTAGTACTTTCAGGTACGTAGCATAAATTAGTAGTATACAGTTTGTTAAAGATTCCTCTCTCATAAGCATCTTGAAATAAGTCAACACTTTTTTGTCCATCACTAAATAAGGAGAACGATGATATTAAATAGATTTCGTTAGCGCCACGTTTTTTTAATTGCTCTGCTACTTCTAACATGGATTGCCCAGACGATATCATATCATCTACTACAATTGCACTTTTACCTTCTACATCAGTACCTATATATTCATGAGCAACAATTGGATTTTTTCCATTAACTACTTTAGTATAATCGCGTCTTTTATTAAATTGTCCTATATTAGATCCTAATATATTAGCATAGTATTCTGCACGATCGGATGCTCCTGTATCAGGGGCTACTATGATTAAATTTTCAAAATCAATATTTTCTGCATCGATGAATTGATTTAAAATAGAATGGGTAAGATAAACATTGTCAAAGGAACAATGAAGAAGAGCATTTCTCACCCCAGGGTCATGTGCATCACAAGTAATAATACCTTTAACACCCAAAAATTCTAATTCATGTAACATTAGTGAACAATCTGTTGATTCACGTGCTTTTCGTTTGTGTTGTCTTGATTCGTATAAAAATGGCATGATAACTTTTACTGATTCTGCAGCACCATTCATAGCAGAAATCACTCTTTTAATGTCTTGGTAATGATCATCAGGACTCTTATGATTAGTAAAACCATGCATTGTATAAGTACAACTATAATTAGTTACATCAGATAAAATATACACATCTTTTGCTCTTATTGACTCTTCAATTACTGCTTTTGCTTCTCCACTAGCAAACCTTGGTAGAGTAGTGGGCACAATAAAACTGAATCGATCATCTTTAATTTCTCTCATCAGTTTCAAGTGTCCATCAACTTTCTTTCCAAAGTCTAAAAAATTGTCCATTACGATTAAACGTAAATTACTAGATACTAACTCCATAAAAACCTCCATACAACTTACTATCCAATATAAGTTTAACATATTTTAAAATAAAATTAACCCCATTTTACACTATTTGATATTAAAAGTGTGATATACTATTATAAGTTAGGAGCGATAAAATGAATAAACTTACAACCTTATTAAGAAAAAATTTAAAATGGATTATTTGTCTTATAACTCTAATATTATTTATTGCTATTATTAGAAGTGTCTATAAAGAAAGTATTATGAATTTTGATAATTTTTATTATGAACATATTTCTAAATTAATTTCCGATCAAATGACTTTCTTTGTAAAGATGATAACTAATTTAGGTAGTGCTTTTTCTTTAGTTTCTTTAACCATTTTAATTCTTTTAATTCCAAAAGAAAAGAAGTACGGTATATTAGTAGGAATAAACTTAATTACGATATTTGTTATCAATACTATTTTAAAATTTATTTTTGCTAGGCCTAGACCATTAGATATAAATTTAATCGAAGAATTAGGTTATAGTTTTCCATCAGCTCATGCGATGATATCAACCGCTTTTTATGGTTTTATTATTTATTTAATTTGGCAAACGAAGATTTCTAAAAGAAGAAAGTGGATAAGTAGTATTTTGTTATCAATTTTAATAGTCTTAATTGGTATAACTAGAATCTATTTAGGAGTTCATTATGCTAGTGATGTTTTTGCTGGTATGTTAATTTCTATTTCGTATTTAGTTTTATTTACCAGTATCGCTTCTAAATATTTATATAAAAATAATAAAAAAAGTTCTAAATAGAACTTTTTAATTTGGTTGCAGGAATGGCATGATCTTTACCCCATGCTCTTATTTGTTCAATTTTTTCAGGATTAGTTTTAGATAAAGAAACTGTTTTAGTAAATGTATCAATGAATAATTGCTCGGTTAAAGATATGTTATTCGCTACTACTTGGTAAGCAATTTCTCTAATAACGGATTCCAAGTCAGAGCCTGAGAAGCCATTAGATAGAGTAACTAGTTTATTAATAAATTCATCGTTTACTTTAACATTTAAATATTTTAATAAATATAATTTAATAATCTCATTACGTTCTTCTTCATTAGGTAAATCAACAAAGAACATTTCATCAAAACGACCTTTACGAAGAAGTTCGGCAGGTAAATTGTTTATATCATTAGCCGTTGCTACTACAAAGACTTCTTTTTTACATTCTTGTAACCAGAATAAGAATTGTCCAATCATACGATTAGTAACACCACTATCTCCGGAAGCCCCAGATAACCCTTTTTCAATTTCATCGATCCATAAAATACAAGGAGAAACATGTTCTGCGGTTTCTAATGCTTCTTTTAATTGTTGTTCACTTTGTCCCACATATCTTCCTTGAACGGTAGCAAAGTCTAACAAATATAATGGCATTTGCCACTTAGCAGCAATGGCTTTTGCAGATAAACTTTTACCACAACCTGGCACTCCGACAATTAAAATTCCACGAGGTGGTTTAATGTGACGTTTTTTCATCTCTTCTTTTTTATCAGGAGTCATTAGTTTCTTTTTTTCATCAAGCCATTCTTTTAACCCATCTAATCCACCAAAAGCAATAGTTGGGTCTACTTCGATTTTTTCTAATCCACTGATATCTGAGAACATACTATCTTTAGCAAACTTTAAATTGATTAAATCATCCTTTAGTAAAGATCCTTTAGCAATTAAAGAAGCAATTACATTTTTTACTTCAATTTCACTAAGACCTAACAAAATAGTTGCTACTTCTTTAAAATTGTTTTCTTCCCATTCAATAGTAATTTGATTTTGATATGGACTAACAATTTCTTTTATTAATCGATAAAGTTCTTCTTCATCTGGTAGAGCAAGTTCAATGGACATACCTAAGCGTTGTAAATTAGTCCAAATAGTAGAAGAATTTATCACAATAATACTTCCACCTTTTTCTTCAGCCATAGTTACAATATCATTTAAATATCTAGACACTAATGTTTCTTCTTCTAATTCTTTAGCATCAGTTAAAACATAGGTAGCATTTTCTTTTACTTTTATTTGTTCGCCAATATAATCAAGGGCTCCCATAATAGTTTTTTCTTCATTTTCTAAATTATTAGTCACAATATCAGTAATACCTTTAGACATAGAATGTACACTAATTGGTAAATTTAATTCACTAGCTAATTCTTTTAAAATAGTAAGAGCTCTATTTTTTTCAATGGTATTTATTGAAATAAATGGTATTCTTGCTAAAAGATATTGTTTAAGTTGTTTTTTTGTTTCTTCATAATTCATATCCTAATCCTCCAAAACATTTATTTTGCTATTTTTAATCATAGTGATAGCTTCGCCTGTTGTATCCATTCCTTCTACACTAATTTCTAGTGTCTCATTTATTTCATTAGCAAAGTTTTGTAATGTTTCACTGAATTTATTTTGATTTTCTTTTGGAATAACAGGCAATTTAGTTATTTTTTTAGCAAAAGCTAATTCTTTTTTTATATTTATTATCTCTAGTGATAAAGCATTGTTATCATGATAAATAGTCTCTAATTTTGATAACATACTATCCAAACTTTGTTTTAGTCTAGTTCTTATTAAATCGTTAATATGTTTAATGAATCGATATAAAATATTTCCGTCTAACTCAATTGTGCTAGTATATAAGTGATTTAATAATTCTTCATCACGAGGTCCAGTTTTTAATTTATCAAAACAATTAATCCATTCATAATAAGTCATTTTCTATTCACTCTCCTTATTACTTCATAGGGAGGTGCTAAGTCCCATTCAGGTAGACCAGTTACAAAATCTTCTTCTTTTACTTCTTTTTTCGTTTCTTCTTTTATTACTGTCATTGGTTCTTGATTTTCATTTTCATTTATAGGGGTAATTATTATATCTTGTTCGTCATTCATTATTTACCTCCATTTATAATTATATTTCTTTTATTATTATTTTTTATATAATCTTCATAGTTAAGAGAATTAATGTAATTGATAAAGTTATCACGATCTTTTTTACTATCTTTATATATAAAATAATAATCAACAATTTCAGCAATAATATTGGATAAAAGAGTTTTATGTTGTTTTTTAATTTCATTTAATTGTTTTATTTTAGATTCTCTTTTAGAATAAGCTCTTAAAAATTCTACAATATTAAATATCAGTACAACTGAGAAAATAATAGCGGCAAGAATTGGTTGCTTTAATGTTAAGAAAATACCAACTAAACCAATAATAATAGCAATTAACATTTTGATATTAAATAAATGATCACTATATACCTCATCATGCAATTCATCTTCTAAAAAATTATCAAGACTTTTTTGAAGTTCTAATTCATTACTTCCGTTTTTAGTTAGTCCACTCCATTCGTTGATAGTAATATTCAAGTCTGGAAGTGCTTCTTCTGTTTCAATATTAGAAATACGATTATATCCAGATATAATAAAATGTTTGGAAAGACTGATAGCAAATTTTCGTGTATTTAAATCTGCTTCCACAGGATTATCTGCTATAGCAATATTAGTAATATGATTATAAAAATTATTATTTTCTTCTAAAGCAATACTTGTTTTTTCAAATTGTTTTAATGCTTTATTGATATCTCCGTTTTCTTCAATAATATGTTTATTTTTTTGAATATCGCGTTTTAATTCTAATTCTTCATTTTCATAATTAAATACTAACATATGTAATAGATTATCTATTTTATTAATGTTAGAAATATTACTATATTGTTTTTCTTCCATTATTTTTTTGAATTCTTTTAAAATAGTTTCATGTACTCTTGATAAAGAAATAATATCCATCACATTATCTTTTTCTATTACATATTTCATAATATATGGGAATTCGTTTTCACTTACTGGTTCTAATTTTTCTCTAAAATATCTTTCCCATCTATCTATTTGTTTTTCTTTGTAATTGCTATAACTATTTAATTCTAACATCCATTCATTTATTTCTTGTAGGCAATTATCTTTTGCACTAAGTCCAAATACACCACTTGTAATAGCATCCAATACAGTTATTATTTTGCTTTCCATTTTAGTAGGGTCTTGCATTGATAGATATCTGTTTAGCCATTTCATAGAAGTATCAATTCTATTTGCTCTTAAATGAATTAAGCACATAAGTAAGGATGTTTTCTCGTCATCTCTAGCCATTGCTTCTTTTAATGCATTATTAGCTAAATCTTTATTATTTGTGTACCATGAACAAAGTGCCACTAGGGCAGGGGCTAACCAATAATCAGGAGTATTCACAATTGTTTCTTCACTAATGTTTTCAACAGTACTTTTCTTAATGGCATTGATATCTACGGATTGTAATAATCCATTGACACGTCTTCTCACTTCATCACGATGACTAAATTTTTTGTCAAATTCACTTTGATCCATAAGAATAGTTTGTCTTGCGTTAGAAACAATAGTTCCTTGTTTTATTTCAACCATAAAATTTTTTATTTCTTCTTCTAAGCTTTTAACATCATTTTTAACATTATCCACTTGTCCTTGGACATCATTAATATGGCCATTTACGGTATTTACATTTTGAGATACAGAGCCAATATTATTAGCAAGAACTTGTAAGTTATTCTCAATAGTCGCTAAATTGGCTGCACTAATTACCAATGTACTCATATAAACACCTTCCTATTCTATAGAAATTATAACACATTAATAATAAAAACAAAATAAAAAAGAACCGAAGTTCTAATTATTTTGTGAGTAATAAATATAACCAATAATTTCTGTAACAGAATATAAAATAATAAATAAACCGATCATTTGAAAAATTAAGTTAGTTTTTAAAATCATATAAATACCAAAAAAGATCATAATTAGTGATAGTATAATTAATAATTTAGAAGATTTAACTTTATTTTTAAGACCTTTAATTGAATTGATTAACAAGTTGATACCATTAAATAATATCCATGCCCCCATGATTATTCTAATTAAAGCTTCCACAGTATTAGAGAAGATAATTAAAACTATTCCAGCAATTAGAGCTATTAGGCCAACACTAAAATCTCTAAGATAGGCCTCCTCTTCTTTCTTTTTAGCATGATAATAACTCCAAATTTTAAATAATCCAATAATAGCAAAACATCCACCTACAACATAAGAGATAAATTTAATAGTACTATTTGGATTAGTAAAGATGATACTACCAATGATAAAAAATATAATTGCACTGATTAGACTAGTAACGTTAGAATAGTTTTTTTCTTTTAAATTATCTAATTTCATAACTACCTCCTAAAACTAAACATATTATATAATAAAATAAGAGTAAATGGTAGATAAAATAATTAATTTATATGATATACTACTAATAGAAATGAAGGTGTTTATATGAAAAGTGATATTGAGATTTCTAGATTGTGTAAGAAAAAAAATATTAAAGAAGTAGCTAAGAAAATAGGAATACTAGAAGAAGATTTAATTTTATATGGTAATTATAAGGCTAAAATCGATTATAAAAAATATCATAATAAGAATAAAGGAAAATTAATACTAGTTACTTCAATTAATCCAACGCCATATGGTGAAGGGAAAACTACGGTTAGCATTGGACTAGGGGATGCTCTTAATAAAATAAATAAGAAAACTTTAATGGTATTAAGAGAGCCATCATTAGGACCAGTATTTGGTATTAAGGGGGGAGCAACCGGAGGGGGATATGCTCAAATAGTTCCGATGGATGATATTAATTTGCATTTTACAGGTGACTTACATGCCATTACTAGTTGCAACAATTTAATTAGTGCAGCTATTGATAATCATCTTTATTTTGGAAATAAGTTAAATATTAATCCAGAGACTATTGTATTTAATCGTTGTATGGATATGAATGATCGAGCTCTAAGAAATATTACGATTCATGGTAAAATTACACGAGAGGAATCTTTTAATATTACTGCAGCAAGTGAAGTAATGAGTGTTTTTTGCTTGTCTCATGATCTTATGGATTTAAAGAAAAATTTAGGTAATATTTTAATAGGTTATACTTATGAAGGTAATGAAGTCTTGGTTAAAGATTTAAATATGGAAGGTGCTCTTGCTACTTTATTGAAAGATGCAATAAAACCTAATTTAGTTCAAACATTAGAGAATAATCCTGTTTTAGTTCATGGAGGTCCTTTTGCTAATATTGCCCATGGATGTAATAGTATTATTGCTACGAAATTAGGTCTTAATCTTTCGGATTATGTAGTAACAGAGGCTGGGTTTGGCTCAGATTTAGGAGCAGAAAAATTCTTTGATATTAAATGTCGTAGAGCTTCCTTAAAACCTAATTGTGTTGTTCTAGTACTAACTCTTAAAGCTTTAAAGTATAATGCTAATGTTCCAAAAGAAGAAATATTAACACCTTCTGTGGAAAAAGTAAGAGAAGGTCTTCCAAATTTAATGGCCCATGTGGAAAATATTTTAAAATATACTAAAAATTTAATTGTATGTTTGAATAAATATGATAGTGATACACTAGAAGAAATAGAGGTAGTAGAAGAATATTGTAATAATATGAAAATAGAATTTTCTATTTGTGATAGCTATTTAAATGGAGGAGAAGGATCTATTACTTTAGCTAATAAAGTTGTGGATATTTGTAATAAAGAAAATGATTTTAAATTATTATACGAAGATAATTTATCAATTAAAGAAAAAATAGAAAAAGTAGCAACAGAAATCTATCATGCGGGAAAAGTAGAGTATACAAAAGAAGTAGAAGAAAAATTAAAAAGAATAGAGAGATATAATGCTTTACCAGTATGTATTGCTAAGACTCAATATTCAATTAGTGATGATCCTAAAAAATTAGGATATCCTAAAGATTATGAAGTTACAGTAAAAGATATCAAATTGTATCGTGGAGCATCATTTATTACTGTGTTATTAGGTGACATTATGACTATGCCGGGATTATCTAGGGTTCCTAATTTAGAAAGTATTGATATTAATGATAAAGAAGAAATAAGTGGTTTATTTTAACAAAAACAGTTCATAATACTAATGGTGATATTATGGACTTTTTTTTTATTTTTATTAAATCAATTTTTTCGATCATAGCTCTTTTTTTCTTTACGAAAGCAATGGGAAAAAAGCAATTATCACAATTAAATTTATATGACTATGTAGTAGGTATTACGATAGGTAGTGTAGCCGCAGACATATCCATTGATTTAGAGTCACATTTTTTACACGGATTAATTGTCATGGCTGTATATACCTTAGTGTCAATCTTAATTTCTCACTTTACAGCTAAAAGTATCAAACTTCGAAGATTCGTAATAGGTACACCAATAATAATTATAGAAAATGGAAAAATCATTGAAGATAATGTCGAAAAAGCAAAACTAGATCTTAGTGATTTATTACAAGAAGCTAGAAATAATGGGTATTTTGATATCAGCGAAATCGAGTATGCTATTATGGAACCTAATGGGAAAATAAGCTTCATGTTGAAAAGTAAATATGCTCCTTTAACACCTAGTGATGCTAAGATAAAAGTTGACTACAAAGGACTATGTTCTAACCTAGTAATTGACGGAAATATAATGTCAAATAATTTAAAAGTAATTAAAAAAGATGACAAGTGGCTGTTAACTAGACTTAGAAAAGAAGGATATGATCACGTGGAAGATTTATTATTAGTAACATGTGATAGTAAAGAAAAATTAACTATTTATAAAAAAGGAGAAGATAGTATAGAGAGTGGTTGCTTGGAATAATTTAATATGTTAAACTTTTAATAGGTGAAGATAATGGTAAAGAAGTTTAACTATAAATTATTTTTTCTTTTTGCTGGGATACTATTATTAGCTGCTTTTAGTTTCGGTTTTGGTAACGATTATTATTGGCATGTGAAAGCAGGGGAGTATATCGTTACTAATTTAAAAATACCATACTATGATATTTTCTCTTGGTATGGCATTAGTAATCATTTATATTGGATGAGTCACGAATGGTTAAGCGAAGTATTTTTATATTTATATAAAATTATCTTTAAAGGTTTAGGTCCACTAATTTTTTGCATTACTACTTATGTAGTATTCATTTTTATATTATTTAAGTGTAATAGTGAAAAGTTAGAAAAAAACAAACTATTTACTTTATTTTGGGCTTTAATTGGATTAATTACATTTTCTAGAGTAATGTTAGCACGTCCTCAGATGATAAGTTATATATTACTAGCTCTCACTATTTATATTTTGTATGATAATTTCAATCATAAAGACTCTAAAAAAATTTATTTTTTACCTTTAATTAGTATGCTTTGGGCAAATTTTCATGGTGGTTCTTCTAATTTGCCATATTTATTATGTTTTATATTTTTAATATGTGGACTATTCTCATTTACGTTTGGAAAAATAGAAGCTACTAAAATTAATAAAATTCAAATAAAAAAATATCTTATTTGTGGAATACTAAGTGTTTTAGCTATAGCAATAAATCCACATGGAATCAAGATGATTACTTATCCTTATATAAATTTACAAGATAATTTAATGATTTCTAGCATTAGTGAATGGGCTAGTCCTAGTCTAAATAATGTGAGTGATTATGGAGATTTTCTTTTACTTGGATTGGTAATTATTATTATGATTGTGACTAGAAAAAAAATTAAATTAATTGATTTTATGGTTTTAGGAGTATTTTTGGTTTTAGGATTTAAAAGTGTAAGGTTTACTTCTCTTTTATATATTGCATCTACTTTTGTAATATTTAATTATATTGAAGATTATGAGTTTCAGTTTGATAAATATTTAAATATTGTGGCTATAGTAATAATTTTAGTTAGTGGAATATCCCTAGGTCCAAAATTAGTAAATAGTTATAATAAGAAACCAATACCAGATGAGATAATTGATTATATAAAAGAAAAATCTCCTGAAAGATTATTTAATTTTTATGATTACGGTGGATATTTAATTTATAATGATATTAAAGTGTTTATTGATGGGCGTGCAGATATGTATTCCAAGTATAATTTTAGTGATGCTATTGATATTCAGAATAGGGGGTATGAATATTTATTAAATGGATATAATTTTGATATGTTTGTTATTCCTAATAATATCGCTTTGAATATTCATTTATCTACTAATGATAAGTATGTTTTGGTTAAACAAATGGATAATGTTGTTATTTATGAAAAAATAGTTGCATAAAAAAACAGGATCGTTCCTGTTTTTATTTTACATATTCATTTAATGGTTTAACACGATATTTTAATTCATCCATTTTTTCAGTTGTTATAAATCCTGGTTGGCTATTAAGAACATCAGGAATTCTGTTTACTACTGTAGCACAAGTAAGTTCTACTGTTTTAGGACGATTAACAACTATAGTAGTATCTGGTTCACCATATACTGTCCATTCATTTTTATCAAAGTCTGTAGGGGCATATACTTTGCCAATACATTCTGATTCAATGGTAATTCCCTCTATAGTTTCTGTAGTAACAACAGCACTCATACCAGTCGCATTTCCTGCTTTTACAACCATACCTAAAGTAGAGGAATTAATATCTTCTGAGTGAGTTTGTGGTACACATTTTTGAACTTGGCTTTTTACCGTTAAACCTAATTTAGAAGCTAGCCAACCATTAACATTCCACATATAGGAAGGGGCATAGTCACCATTATCAATTAGTTTTTGACGTTCTTCATTTGGAATATTATCATTAGCGGCAACTTTTTGTTCAAATTCTTCTAAAGTATAACCAGCACCATGAGCTTGTGCTAAAGCAATACCGTAATCTTCAACATTATAACTAGAACTTCCTTTGATTTTAGTTATTTTATTAGTAGAAGCAGCAATAGCACTTATAAGTTCTCCCCAATATATATCTTGGTAACCACTACCAGTGATAGTGCATCCTGTACGTTTAGCAATTATATCAATAGCTTCCGTGGTTTTAGGATTAGAATTCCATGAGAAGAAAGCTTCCTCACAAGTAGTGATAGCATTAATTCCTAGCTTTGCACATAACATGAGACTATCATAAACATCATTTAATAGACTCATAGTAGTGACAATACAAATATCAGGTTTCACAGTAGTTAACATTTCACTGGCATTATCTAAAGAAGTAACAGTCACTCCATAATTTGAAGTGTTCATGATTTCTCCAATATCTTTTCCAATAATATTAGGGTTAACGTCGATTGCTCCTACTATTTCACATCCATGTTCTATTGCATAACGCATAGTATACACAGCCATCTTACCAGTTCCAAATTGAACCACTTTTATTTTCCTATCCATTTTTATCCTCCTTTATATTAATAATATACACTAAATAGAATAAATAAACAATAATAGGAATATATAAAATAACAAAACTTGACATAAATATGGATAGGTATTATCATAGCTAGTTAAGGAGGTATTGTATAGTGAAAGATAAAAATAAGAAAGATATTAAGAATGATAGTTACTATAAAAAATTAACAATACCTAATATCCTAACAGTATTTAGAATGGTTTCCTCTATTGCCTTATTTGGATACATTGCTAAATTCGGTATTACGTCACCATTATTGGTTACTTTAGCAACTTTAGGAATAGGTGCTACTGATGCAGTAGATGGATATTTAGCAAGAAATTGTGGCATGTCTTCTCAATTAGGAAGTATTCTAGATCCTATTGCCGATAAAATATATAACTGGGGCCTTGGTATTACTTTAATGGCTACAGGGATAATGCCTCTATGGCCTTTAACAATAGCAGCAAGAGATGCTATCGTATTTGGAGTTTCTACTTATCAATTTAAAAAGAATGGCTTAGAAATGAAACCAACAATTCCTGCCAAATTAAAAATGTTATTTCAAAGTTTAGGTACTATTTCAACGATAGCCTTTGGTTTTGGAGATAGTGGATTGAGTCTAATAGCACCTATCTGTATGGGATCAGCAATAGCCACAGTAATTCCAGAAGTAATATGTATTAAGAAAAAATATTTCAGTAAAGATAAAGATAAACAAGATAATAATAAAATAGAAGAGACCAAAACAAAAGAAGAGGAAGAAAATAGTATTGAACCAATAGAAAAGAGTAAGACATTAGAATATAATGAACCTACTCAAAATATTAGTTACGATAATCCAAAAGTAAAAAAGAAAACGCTTTTTAAAAAGCGTGATTAATCATTTTTCATAGTAAAAATAATAATGATAGTAATACAAGATAGTAATAGGGAGCCTAGTAATAGAAAAGATGCAATTGTCTCTTGATCGATTATCATATTTATCACCTAGTATTATTATAGCAGAAAATTTACCAAATTAAAGTATAAAAAAATTTATATGGACCATAATAGTAATATCATATGGAGATATATGATTAAGTGCTAGGTAACCTTATGGTTACTTTTTTTTGTAAACTTTTCAAAAATATAATATAATGTATTTATAAAGTTAGATATAGAGGTGATAAAATGATTTTAAAGAAATGTGATAAATGTGGAGCAATGGTAAAAGTATTAAAAGATTGTGAATGTAGTGGATGTGGAATACAATGTTGTGAAGGGAGTATGAATTTAGTTCAATCAAATTCAATAGAAGCATCTTTTGAAAAACATGTTCCAACTTATGAAAGAATGGATGATAAAGTCAAAGTAGTAGTGAATCATGTGATGGATGATGATCATTATATCGAATGGATTTGCTTAGAAGGAAATGATACAGAAATTACTGTCAAACTAAAACCAGGACAGAAAGCAGAAGTAATGTTTCCTTATATCAATAGTGCAACTTTATATGCATATTGTAATAAGCATGGATTATGGGAAAATAAAATCTAATGGAACGGTAACGTTCTTTTTTTTCTTGATTAAATGAAACTAGAATGGGATAATAAAGATAAGAAGTAATTATTATATAAGAAAGTTTTTATGGTGAGATGATACGAAATAAATAGAAAAAGAAATAAAAATAAATAAGGGTAGGTTATGGAATATTATTTTATCCATAATGGTCTATACTGGAATTATTTTATATTATGGAGTAGCTAATACTCTAAATTTTAGTATTTTTTTCCTTTTATTATATGGGTTTATATTGTTATTTTTCTTAAAATTTCAAGTAAAAGTTGATAAAAAAACTCAAAGAATTTCTTTTGTTTTAGGAATTATTTTAACTATTTGTTTAGTTGTTGGAAAAACAGTATATAGTTTTTATTTTACATTGGTTCATATTATTTTTACTTTAAAAATATGAATTTATGTGTTTATAGTAG
>CALVKH010000012.1 GCA_944332575.1 uncultured Bacilli bacterium
ATGCCATATTTTATCACCTCCAATTGTATTGTATCATAAAAGTTGCTGTTTTTTATATTGTTTTTGCTCATTTTTTTGAATGTAATATAATCTAACTAATTAATAGTTATTGATATCTTAAAATTTGTTCATAGGGATTTTTATATTTTTACTACAGACACCATGGCAAAATTTATTCAAATAAATTTAATATATTCTATATAGAGGTAATCTTAAAAGATTGCTTTTTTGATTGTATTAAACAAAATATAAAAACATTTAGAAAAGATAGTTAATATAGATAATTGAAATAATTTATAGTATAATATTGTTGTATTAAGAATATATGAAAAGAGTGATCTAATGAATAAAACAAAAAAATGGTTTAGAGATTTATTTAGAAGAAGAATGTTTGTAGCATTTTTAATTTTATTACAGCTTCTTTTAATTTTTTATTTTATTATTAGTGGAAGTAATTCTATTGTTATTAATATTTTATTAAAGCTTATAAGTATATTAGTTGCTCTTCATATAGTAGCTAAAAAGGATAAAAGTGCATATAAGTTAACATGGATATTTTTGATTTTGTTGTTTCCTGTTTTTGGAGGTTTATTTTATTTATTATTTAAGTTTCAATCATCAACAAGGATTTTTTCTAAAAAGATAGATATCATTGATGAACAGTCTCAAGAATTATTTTTACTTTCTAAAGATAGTTATCATAAGGCTGCTAAAGAACTTGTTAAATTTACTCCTTTAGTTAATTATTTACAAAATTTTTCAAAATTTCCAATTTATGAGCATACAAAATCAGAATTTTTACCTTCTGGAGAAAAGATGTTTGAAGAATTATTAAAAGAATTATCAAAAGCTGAAAAATATATCTTTTTAGAATATTTTATAATACAAGAGGGATTAATGTGGAATAGTATTTTAGAAATATTAAAAGAGAAAGTAAAACAAGGGGTTGAAGTTAGAATTATTTATGATGATATGGGATGTTTTTTATTGTTACCTAATAATTACAATAAACGACTAGCAAGTTATGGTATAAAATGTGTAGTCTTTAATAAATTTAGACCGTTTTTAACGGCTATTCAAAATAATAGAGATCACCGTAAGATGGCTATCATTGACGGAAAAGTAGCTTTTACTGGAGGAATCAATCTATCAGATGAGTATATCAATGTGTATGAGAGGTTTGGTCATTGGAAAGATGCAGGAGTAATGATACAAGGGGAAGCTGTATGGAGCTTTACAATGATGTTTTTACAATTATGGAGTATATGTAAAAACTCTAGAGAAAACTATTTGGACTATTATCCTTGGCAAGATAAAAAGTGTACGATTCGTAGTGATGGATATATTCAGCCTTATGCAGATAGTCCTATGGATAAAGAAAATGTTGGTGAACATGTTTATTTGCATATAATTAATAATGCAAAGAAATATATTTATATAAATACACCATATTTAATAATTGATGACAGTATGGTATCAGCATTAGTATTAGCTGCTAAAAGTGGAATTGATGTTAGAATTACTGTCCCATATCGTGCAGATAAAAAATTGATTCATTTTACGACTAGATCTTATTATCGAGATCTAATAAAGGCTGGAGTTAGAATTTATGAATATTCCAAAGGTTTTATTCATTCTAAGAGTTTTATATCTGATGATAGAATAGCAACGATGGGTACTACTAACTTAGATTTTAGAAGTTTATATTTGCATTTTGAATGTGGTACTTGCATATATGATGCTAAATGTATTTCTGATATGAAAGAAGATTTTGAAAATACATTACCCGTTTGTAAAGAAATCACTTTAGAAGATTGTAAAGGAAATGTTACAACGAGATTTTTACAAGATGTATGTAGGTTATTTGCACCATTGATGTAATAAATAAAAGTAAAAGGAGGACTTATTATGTTTAGTTCGAAAAAAGAAAATAATGAAGAAGTAGATAATTTTACTAGACCTTGGGTTAAATACTATGATGGTAATTTTGAACATGTGGATTATTTTGATGGATCTTTATATGAAAAAATATTAGATACATCTAGTAGATTTCCTAATAATTATGCTTTAGAGTATTTTAATAAAAAGTATACTTATAAGCAAATGATTAATGAAATTGATAAGGTTGCTATTTCTCTTAATAAATTAGGAATTAAAGAAAATGATTATGTGACAATTTGTATGGTCAATTGTCCGGAAGCTATTTTTACTTTTTATGCAATTAATAAAATAGGGGCTATAGCTAATATTATTCATCCTTTATCAAGTGAAAATGAGATTAAACAGTATTTGAAAGGAACTAAGTCGTCTTGCATTTTTATTAGTGATTTCGTTTATTATAAGATGAAAGACATTAAAGTAAAAAAAGTAATAGTAGTACCAATTGCAAATAGTATGAATATCGTTATGAAAACTCTTTATAATATGACCACTAAAAAGAAAAACAAAGCTCATGATTTACAAGAAAATAGTATTATGTGGAAAAAGTTTTTAACTAAGGGAAACTATAAAAATATTGATACTTTTAAACCAAGAGGCAAAGATGATGACGCTGTTATTTTATATAGCGGTGGTACTACTGGGAAACCTAAAGGAGTAATACTTACTAATATTTGTTTTAATGCAGTTAGTAAGCATTGTGACTTAATGGTTGATGATACTGATCCGGGAAATAGCATTTTATCATATTTACCAATTTTCCATGGATTTGGATTAGCAATTTGTATTCATACACCATTATCCATAGGAATGAAATGCATATTACTTCCTAAGTTAAATGTTAAAAAGATAAATAAAATTGTGGAAAAAACTAAACCCAATTTCTTGCCTGTCATTCCTTCTTTATTAGAAGTTATGGTAAGAGATAAGAAGGCAAGGAAAAAAGCATTAAAGAGTGTTTTATGTGTTTTATCAGGAGGAGATTTTTTAAATATTGATTTAAAAAATAGAGCTGAAAAATATTTAAAAGATCATGGTGCTCATGCAGTAATTAGAATAGGATATGGTCTTACAGAGTCAACTGCAGCAACATGTGTAAGTCTTGTTGAAGATTATCAAAAGGGAAGTATAGGCATACCTTTTCCGGATACTTTGTACAAAATAGTAAAAACGAATACTAATATTCCGGCTGATATAAATGAGATAGGTGAAATTTGTATATGTGGTCCAACAGTAATGAAAGGATATTTAAATAATCAAAATGAAACTTATAAAGCTATAAGAGTTCATGAGGATGGTAAAAAATGGTTGCACACCGGTGATCTAGGAAGAATGGATGAAAATGGAATATTTTATTTTGAAACTAGATTAAAAAGAATGATAATTTCTAACGGATGTAATATTTATCCTAATTATTTAGAAGAAATCTATAATAAGCATCCTTTAATAGAAACATCAGTTGTAGTTGGAATTCAAGATGATATTAAACAGCAAGTAGCAAAAGCTATTATTGTATTAAAGAAAAATATAAAACTTACAGAAGAAGTAAAAAATAATATTATAGAATATGCTAAAAAGAACATTGTTAAATATGCTTTACCTAAGGAATATGAATATGTAGATAATCTTCCAAAAACTCCAATTGGTAAAGTTGATTATAAACAGTTTGAAAAGAAATAATAATTAAGTAGCATCTCTAAAATGGAGATGCTACTTTTTATATTATGTATAGTCTATTATTATAGCTAAAAAATTTTATTGTTCATAAGTTATTATAGAAAGGAAGGTAAGAGATGAACAATAATTTTGATGAAAACATTTACAAAGAAATAGAATGTAGTAAAATAAAAAATTGTTGTAGTAGATTTTGTTTTGGTCCTACTGGACCAACGGGGCCAACTGGACCAGCAGGAGGACCAACCGGACCAACAGGACCAACAGGACCAACGGGAGCAACAGGACCAACCGGGCCAACGGGACCAACAGGACCAACGGGGCCAACTGGACCAACAGGACCAACCGGGCCAACGGGACCAACAGGACCAACTGGGCCAACGGGTCCAACGGGTCCAACAGGAGCAACAGGTCCATCATTTAATGAAGCTGCCATGGTTCACGAAGAAACCGAACCTATTGTTGAAACAGCAGAACCAATTAAATTCAGTACTACTAATCTAGCAAATGGTATTAGTTATGATTCTACTTCTGGAGAGTTTAAAGTTCCTAGTAATGGTCAATATATAATTCATTGGTGGGTGAACGTAAGAAGTCGTTCTAAAGATTTAGAAAATTGTGAGGAAAGACCATTAGGTATAGAATTGCATCAAGTATATCCATTTGATTCATTGATAGCTCATTCTTCTACTCATAATAGATTAGGTTGCTGTGATACAGGGACGATCAATGGCAATGCAATTTTTAATGCTTCAGCTAATTCTACTTTTAGATTCATAAATTCTTCAATGGTACCATTTCAATTAGTTCCTAACGATCTTTATGCTGCATCAGTTTCCATAACTAGAATTAATTAAATTTTTAAATTAAATAAACTACTGATAAATTCAGTAGTTTTAATGTTACATATTGTGTTTACCATACATAAATTAATTTTGAAAGGTGTTGATCTAAAATAAAAGATAATAATTTTGAAGAATGTTGTAAAAAAATTCCAAGATTTTGTTTCGGTCCAACGGGACCAACCGGAGCAACCGGACCAACGGGAGTAACCGGACTAACGGGACCAACCGGAGCAACCGGACCAACGGGAGCAACCGGACCAACGGGAGCAACAGGGGCAACAGGAGCAACGGGTCCAACAGGACCAACGGGAGCAACAGGGGCAACTGGACCAGCTGGAAGTACTGCTATTCCTGAATCATTATCGACTGTTGATATAGCTCCACAACCAGGTATCGCAAATCAACCGTTATCTTTTAATATTAATACTGTATCATCCGGTCAATTGATTACTCATAGTATCAATTCCCCTAATGTAGTAATTTCTGGCACTGGTATTTATCAAGTGTTATTTAATGGTAGTGTAGCTCCTTTACCTAATACTACCTTGCCTGCTTCTATTACTATTTATTTAACTGTGAATGGTTCTATTAGTAGTATTGGTATTACTCAGACATTTACATCTTTAGAAACTGATACCATTTCTTTTCAAGGATTAATTGAAGTAGATAATGCTCCAGTAACTTTGAACGTTTTAGTAGAAAACTCCGGATTTATTTTCAGTAGTATTACTTTAACAGTTATAAGATTAGGAAATATAAGTTAGTTCTATCATTTTAAATAGGTTATTGAATTTATCAATAATCTATTTTTATTAATATTAGTTTTTTATTATCATAAATTAAATTAGGAGTTGTTATTAATATGAATAAAAAATATAAAATATGTGTTTATGCTATTTCTAAAAATGAAGAAAAATTTGTAGATCGTTGGGTAGATTCTATGATGGAAGCGGATGCTATTTATGTATTAGACACAGGTTCTTCTGATAGTACTGTTGAAAAATTAAAAAAAAGAGGAGTTAATGTAAAAGTAGAAATTATTAATCCGTGGCGGTTCGATGTAGCTAGAAATAAATCTTTGGAATGCATACCTAGTGATATGGATATATGTGTTTGCACTGATTTAGATGAAGTTTTTGAAAAAGGATGGAGAAAAGAATTAGAATCCTTTTGGAATAATGATACTACTAGAGCATCATATAATTATAATTGGAGTTTTGATGAGAATGATAAGCCTAAAGTAAATTTTTATATTGAAAAAATCCATTCTCGAAATAATTATAAGTGGGTACATCCAGTTCATGAAGTATTAGAATACATTGGTGGCGATCATGAGAATAAAATAGTAATAGATAGTATAACCTTAAATCATTATCCTGATAATCAAAAATCACGCAGTTCTTATCTTCCGTTATTAGAATTATCGGTTAAAGAAGATCCAACAGATGATCGAAATATGCATTATTTAGGACGAGAGTATATGTATTATGGTAAATGGAATGAATCCATTGATACTTTAATTCGTCATTTATCATTACCAAAAGCTACGTGGAAAGATGAGCGAAGCGCCTCTATGCGTTTTATTTCTAGATGTTATATTGAACTTAAAAGATATGATGAGGCTAGGATGTGGTTACTAAAAGCTATTGAAGAGACTCCATATTTAAGAGATCCATATGTTGAAATGGCTTTATTAGCTTATAAATTAGAATCTTGGAGGGAAGTAGAATTTTATTGTTTAGAAGCGTTGAAAATCACAAAATATGAGAAAACGTATATTAATGAACCTTTTAGTTGGGATTATACTATTTATGATTTATTGTCGCTAAGTTGTTTTTATCAACAAAAATTTGTTGAATCATTAGAATATATAAATAAAGCTATTAAAATGTCTCCTAATAATGAAAGATTATTAGAAAATAAACAGTTAATACTTAAACATTTAAATAATTAATCAACATTGTTATTTACAATTCATAAATTATATTAGGTGATAAAATGTATAGTCCAATTAGTTTAACTTATTCAGTTAATGAATTAGAACCATATATTGATGGAGAAACGGTGATGGTTCATTATGGTAAACATTATATGAATTATTTAAATAAATTAAATGAAATATTAAGTAAATATAATTTTAATTTTAATATCGATAAAGAGTTTATTTTTGCTAATATAGATCAGTTTAATGAAGAAGATAGAGAAGATATATTGTATAATCTAGGAGGAGTAGTAAATCATGAATTATATTTTTTAAATATGGATCCTGCAAAAAATAATATCCCTATGGGTAGTATCAAAGAGGCAATTGATAATAAATATGGAAGTTATGAAAATTTCAAAAAAGAGTTTATTAAAAAAGCAATGGAATTTAGGGGTTCTGGTTATGTGTTTTTAGTATTAAATACAAATGGAGAGTTAGAAATAATTGCACTTAGTAATCAAGATAGTCCATATAATTATGGATTAATTCCTATAATGGCTATGGATATATGGGAACATTCCTATTATTTAAAACATCAAAACAGAAAAGAAGATTATTTTAATGATTTTTTTGAAGTAGTTAATTTTTCGTATATTAATAATTTATACGAAGATGAAAAAATGTAATAAAAATAAAAAAAACTATGTTCAGATTTGCGTTTTCCTGTTATAATTATAATAAGGTATCGTAGAGGATACGTTTTAAGAATAATAAAGGGGCGCGCATTATGAAGAATTTAATAGGGAATGATTGGAGAGATTCCTCTAATCTAAATGTAATAGAAGTTTTTAATCCTGCTACTAAGAGTTTAATTGATACTATTCCTAATTCGACAGTAGATGATGTAGTGTTAGCTGTTAATATCGCAAAAGATGCTCAACCTAGCTGGGAAGTGACACCGATTTATGAACGAGGAGAAATATTAACTAAGTTTTCTAAAATTATAATGGAAGAAAAAGAAAATTTAGCTAATGTTTTATCTGAAGAAAGTGGGAAAGCTTTAAAAGAATCTTTAAAAGAAATTGATTATTTTCATGAGACAATTTTAGCTTGTGTGGAACGCGCTAAACAATTGTATGGAACAGCAATATCTTCCAGTTTAGAGATGTCGGGAGATAAATCTTTTCAATTTACTAAAAGAGAAGCAATTGGAATAGTAGGAGTTATATTACCTTACAATTTTAGATTAGATATATTATCGCAAAAAATAGTGAGTGCTTTAGTTATGGGAAATGCTGTAGTAGTCAAACCTAGTAAGAAGGTACCTTTAACTATTACTAAAATTGTTTATATGCTAAGACAGGCTGGAGTATATGAAGGAATTGTTCAAGTAATTCATGGTGATGGTAAAACAGTAGGGCAAGCTTTAGCTATGCATCCTGATGTTAATGTAGTAGCATTTAATGGTTCTACTGCTAATGGTATTAGGGTTATGGGCTCAGCATCTAAAAATTTAAGCAAAACGGTATTAAGTTTAGGTGGAAACAATGCTTTTATTCTTTGTAAAGATGGAAACGTTGATTTAGCTGTAGAAGAAGCTGCAAAAGGTAGATTTTATAATGCTGGACAATTAAGTTCATGTAATAAAAGATTTTTAATTCATAAATCATTAAAGGAAGAATTTATTAACAAATTAATTAGAAAAATTGGATCAATAAAATTAGGAGTTCCTACTGATAAGGATACTGATTTGGGATGTTTAATTAGCGAAAAAAATGCTCAAAAAGTAGAAAAACAAGTAAATGATATGATCGCAATGGGAGCGAAATTAGTAATAGGTGGAGGTAGAAGTGGAGCTTTTTATGAGCCAACTATTATTTCAGATGTTCATCGTAATATGCCTGTTGCATCTAATTTAGATATTTTGGGTCCAGTAGTATCCATTATCGAATTTGAGAATATAAATGATGCCATAGATATAGTTAATCAATCAGCATACGGATATGGCACTAGTATCTTTACTAATAATATTAATATAGCTTTTCAAGTAGCTGATCTTATAAAAAATGGAAATATTGTTATTAATGGTTCCACGTTAAATGAAATGGTTGAAATCACTAGTGAAGGATGGAAGTATTCTGGATTTGGTAAAGAAGGAATTACTGCATCATTAGAGGAAATGTCAAAAAATAAAGCAATTATTTTAAATAATGTGTTAGAGTAATGTTGTTTCCTAGACTAATAAAAGTGGCAATAACATCAATAATAAACAAGAGTACTAAAATATAAGTAATAAATTTTGGTACTTTTTTTATGAATTTGTCAAGAAGTGGTTTTAAAATATAAACAAATAAAATACTAGCTCCTCCCCAAAGAAGACACATTTTTAAGGATGTATATTTTCCAATATGAAATTCTTCGTTTGAATAATTCCAAAACACTCTACCAAATAAGTTCTCAATTATTGTGCCTCCAATATACTCTAACGTAGATAGAAAAATAGCACTAAAGATAAATAATACAAATGGAAAAATATATTTATTTACTTTTAGTTTTTCTAAAATATGATTAATTATTAAAATTAATATTACTCCAAAGCCATAAATAGGAGTCCAGAATCCAAAAAGGATGCCACTGTCGACATGAGTGTAAACAAAATTTTCAATAATATGACCAATAATGGAAAATAAAAAGAAAATATTTAAATAATAGTACATAATATTCACCATTATTAATATGTAAAATATACATATTAATATACAAATATATTTGAATTTTATTATTATTTTTAGTATAATACGCTTAAGAAACGAGGAAATTTTATGAGTAATTTAGAAACACTTGAAAAAGCGACATCATTTACTACAGGAAAATATATGCAAGAATATTATCTTAGTGTTCAAAATTCAAAAATGAGCTATAATGATTTAGAAAGAGCAGCCTTGAATTATTCTGCAGAAGCTCTACAAAATATAATGGATCAAGATAAAAGACAGGAATGGTTGCGTGCATATACAAGACAAGGTAATTTAAGATATGACCTAAGTGCTATTGATATTGATGGAATAAAAAATGAATTATTGAAAAATATTGTAAATGTAGCAGTTTATCATAGGGAAAAAGATACAAGAGCAAGTAATGAACTTGGTATTTATTTTAGAGCTGATATGACTGATGATCAAAGAGCAGTTATTCTTTTCAATAATTTAGTTAATAATGGTGTTGAAAGAGGATATGATTTATTAAATGATCCTGAAATTCTAGGTAGTGCTTGTAGAACTTTTGCTTATTATCGTAGAGAAGGTAAGAAAGAAGTTTTAGATAATATTGCTAAAACTAATAATGTTGCAGTATATGTTAATAATGAACTTGATACTTATTATGCAAGATATGGTAGAAGTAATTCTTTAGAAAATAACAGTTCATATAGAGCAAAATAGTTGAAAAAGAAAAAAATGTATGATATAGTATACTTCGTTAAAGCAAGTGCGAAAGACGTAGTTAAGGTTACAGTCTTATAAGAGAGTCTTGGTTGGTGAAAAAAGACAGACTAGTATTTAACTAAGATCACTTTCAAGGTGCGATTTATGGATAAGATAAATACGGTTACGCGTTATAGTATTTAAGATAGAATATTCTATGAATTAAGGTGGTACCACGAGTAATTTCGTCCTTATAGTTATTCTATCTTTTTTATTTTAAGGAGGGATAGTATGAGATTTAGAGAATTATCTAAAGAAAACGTTCATGTATTTGAAAATAATATAAGTAATTATTGGAAAAAGAATAAAGTGTTAGATAAAAGTATCGAAAAAGGAAAAGATTATTTTGTTTTCTATGATGGACCTGCTACTGCTAATGGAATGCCAGGAGTACACCATATTTTAGCTAAACTATTAAAAGATACTTTCTGTAAATATAAGACAATGAAAGGTTATAAAGTTTTACGTAAAGTAGGATGGGATACTCATGGCTTACCAGTAGAAGTTCAAGTTGAAAAGGAATTAGGTTTTTCTGGCAAATTAGATATTGAAAAATATGGAATTAAAGAGTTTAATGAAAAATGTCGTGAATCTGTTTGGAAAAATGAAGAAGCATTTAGAAAGTTTACTGAAGAAATTGGTCAATTTATTGATTTAGAGCATCCTTATGTTACTTATGATAATGATTATATTGAGACTGAGTGGTGGATTCTAAAGAAATTCTTTGATGAAGGATTAATATATGATGGATTAAAAATTTTACCATATTGTCCAAGATGTGGTACTGGTCTTGCTAGTCATGAAGTAGCACAAGGTTATAAAGAAATCAGTGTAAATACTGTTACAGTTCCTTTTAAATTGAAAGATGAAGAAAATACTTATTTATTAGTATGGACAACAACTCCTTGGACTTTAATGGCTAATGTTGCAGCATGTGTAAATCCAAATGAAAAATATGTTAAGTGTTTATCAAAAGGATATCATTTTATTGTTGCAGAAAAGTTAGCTCATAAAGTATTAGGAGATGAATTTGAAGTAGTAGAAGAGTATGTCGGTAAGGATTTAGAGTATAGAGAATATGAACAATTTTTACCAATATTAAAAGTTAATAAGAAAGCGTTTTATATTACTTGTGCTGATTATGTTACAATGGAAGATGGTACTGGTATTGTTCATATTGCTCCAGCTTTTGGTCAAGATGACTACGAAGTGGGATTAAAATATGATTTACCAGTATTAAATCCAGTAGATGAACAAGGATGTTATACAGAAGGTCCTTGGAAAGATAGATTAGTAGTAGATCCTAATCTAGAAGTTGAAATAATTAAATACTTAGCTAAAGAAGATAAATTATTTAAAAAACAAAAAATGGAACATAATTATCCACATTGTTGGAGATGTAAAACGCCACTTGTTTACTATTCAAAACCTAGTTTATATATTAAGACAACTGCTTTTAAAGATAAAATTATAGAAGAAAATAAGAAAGTACATTGGTATCCAGAGTATGTTGGTGAAAAGAGATTTGGAAATTGGTTAGAAAATATGAATGATTGGGCAATTTCTAGAAATAGATATTGGGGTACACCAATACCTTTGTGGAGATGTAGTTGTGGCCATGATGAAATGATTGGATCTCGAAGTGAATTAGTAGAAAAAGCTATAGAAGATATTGATGAAAAAATTGAATTACATCGTCCTTATGTAGATGATATACATATTAAATGTCCAGTTTGTGGAAAAGAAATGACTAGAATAAAAGATGTCATTGATTGTTGGTTTGATTCAGGTGCAATGCCTTTTGCTCAATATCATTATCCTTTTGAAAATAAAGAATTGTTTGAATGTCAATTTCCAGCAGACTTTATTTCGGAAGGAATTGATCAAACAAGAGGATGGTTCTATTCCTTATTAGTTATTTCCACATTTGTTAAAGGATGTTCACCATATAAAAATGTTTTAGTAAATGATTTAATATTAGATAAGTATGGTCAAAAAATGCATAAGAGTAAAGGTAATGCAGTGGAACCATTTGGTATTTTAGAAAAATATGGGGCAGATGCTACTAGATTTTATATGTTACATGCATCTCCTGTCTGGACACCTTTAAAATTTGATGAAGATGGAATTAAAGAAATTCAATCTAAATTCTTTGGTACACTAAAAAATACTTATACTTTCTTCCAACTATATGCTAATACTGATAATTTAGATCCACGTGAATTTAAAGTAGAGTATAAGAAGTTAGAAGAGATCGATAAATGGTTATTATCTAAATATAATAAACTAGTAGATTATGTAACGAATGCTATGGAGGAGTATGACTTAAACAAAGCATGTAAAGCTATTAATACTTTTGTTAACGAAGATTTATCTAACTGGTATATAAGACGTAACAGAAGAAGATTTTGGGCTAGCACGTTAGATGATAGTAAAAAAGCAGTTTATCAAACTACCTATGAAGTATTAATTGGTCTATGTAAATTAATAGCACCAATCGCTCCATTTACAGTAGAAGAAATGTATCGTAATCTAACTGGGGAAGAAAGTGTTCACTTGGCAAGTTATCCAGCGTGTGATAAAAAGAGGTTTAATGATGCTATTGAGACTAGAATGGATTTAGTAAGAGATTTAATATCCTTAGGTAGAAATGCTAGAGAAGAAGTAAAAATTAAAGTAAGACAGCCAATCAGTGAAGTAATTTTAGATGGTAAGAATGAAAGTACTATTAGTGATTTAGTTGATTTAATTAAAGAAGAGTTAAATGTAAAAGAAGTAGTATTTGAAAATGATTTAAGCAAATACATGAATTTCAATGTGAAACCTAATTTTAAAGAAGTAGGAAAAATTTTAGGACCAAAGATAAAATTATTCCAAGAGGAGTTAACTAAATTATCTATTGAAGATATAAATAAATTAAAAAATAATGAAAGTATTTCAATTAAATTAGAGGGTGTTGATTTTACGGTAGAACCTAATATGGTTGATATCAGAGTAGAATCTAAAGAAGGTTTTAATGCATCATACGAAGGAAATAATTTTATTGTTTTAAATACGACTTTAACTAAAGAATTAATTAATGAAGGAATTGCTAGAGAATTAATTAGTAAAGTACAACAATTAAGAAAGAATTATGACTTTGATATATTGGATCGCATTGATATCTTATATGAAGAAAATAAAGAATTTGAAGAAGCAATTAATGATTATATTGACTTTATTAAAAAAGAAACTTTGTGTGATAATTTAGTAAAAGTTGATAATTTAGAAGAAGTTACTAACTTAAATGGATTAGAAGTTAAATTTGATGTAATAAAAAAGTAAAATAGCTATGTTATTTTGCTTTTTTTAGTTTTAAAATGATATACTTATATTAGGAGGTAACAATGAAGAAGTATGTTTGTAAAATTTGTGGATATGTTTATGATGAAGCAAATGAAAAAGTAAAGTTTGATGATTTACCAGATGATTGGAAATGTCCATTATGTGGTGCACCTAAAAGTATGTTTCAATTATTAGAAGAAGAAAGTGTAAGTGACGAAGAAAAAAAGATCGAAAATAGTCACGAATCCAATGAAGAAGATATGAGGGAAATGACTTATGGAGAATTAAGTGCTCTATGCTCTAATCTTAGCCGCGGATGTGAAAAGCAATACTTATCAAGAGAATCAGAATTGTTTAAAAAGTTAAGCGATTATTATGATAAGAAAAGTAAAGAGCAAAAAGAAGATAATTACAATATTGATCTCTTAATAGATAAAATTAACAAGGATTTAGAAACTAATTATAAAAAAGCAAGAGAGATAAGTGAAAAAGAAAAAGATCGAGGAGCATTAAGAATTATTACTTGGGGAGAAAAAGTGACAATGATTTTAAAATCATTATTAACATCATATCAAAGTAAAGGAGAAGATTTCTTCAAGGATAAGAAAATATATGTTTGTGATATTTGTGGATTTATTTATGTAGGAGAAGAAGCTCCTGATATTTGCCCAATATGTAAAGTTCCTAGTTTCAAAATATTAGAAGTAAGAAAAGAGGTAGTGTAAGATGGAATCTAAAAAAGTAAGAGCAGTTAGAAATTTAAGATTATGTAGTAAAGACTGTTTATGTTTATATGTTTGTCCAACAGGCGCTACAGATACAGAAACAGGACAGGTAGATTTCCAAAAATGTATTGGCTGTGGAGCATGTGCTAAAGCTTGTCCTGCTGGAGCTATTTCTATGGTTCCTTATCAATATCCAAAGCAACAAGTAAAAGATGAGAAAGTAATGCAAAGTTTAAATAATATTTTTAAAAGTAAAACCGATCAAGAAAATATTGCTTATAAGTTATATGAGAAAAGCTCTTCTCAAATAGAAAAACAATTTTTAAAAGCGTTAATTAGATCTAATCGCCTATTAGCGGAAGATACCGTAAGAGAAGCTGGATATATGCTCCCTCAAAGTAAAAATACTAATGCATTCTTAAAGTCTTTGTTAGATAATAACGATGAAGATTTTCCAAAAGATGCCGTTAATGAGTTATTAGAACTTTTAGAATGTAACGAATAATATTAAGAAATGATTGTGAATTGTTTTTGAATAGATTATAATAAATTTAGTTTGAGGTGGTGATATTATGAATACTATTTTACCTGCAGATACTTATATTGTAGTTAATAAGACGATAACAGATGACATAGATCGTAAAATAGTAACCATGTTATATCAACCAATTATTGGTCATACGGCTACTAATTTGTATTTTACATTGTTTGACGATTTATTAAAAAAAGATGTGATGAGTGAAGAGTTAACGCATCATCACTTAATGGCTACTATGCAATTAAAACTGGAAGATATATTAATTGCAAGGGAAAAATTAGAAGCAGTAGGACTTTTAAAAACTTATTTAAAAAAAGATCATGTTAATAATTTTGTATACCTATTATATGCTCCATTATCTATTCATGAATTTTTAAACCATCCTATTTTAAATGTCGTTCTTTATAATAACTTAGGAAAAAAAGAATATGATAAGATCGTGAATTGTTTTAGGATTCCTAAAGTAAATCTTAAAGATTATGAAGATATTACTAAATCATTTAATAATGTCTTTACTAGTGTTAGTGGAAATGTCTTTTTAGAAAATGATAATATTATTAAAAAGAATAAAGGTAGTATAGAGCTTACTAATGGAATAGATTTTAATTTATTGATTTCTTCTATTCCTCGTAGTATGGTTAATGAAAAATGTTTTACGGATGAAGTGAAAGATTTGATTAATTCTCTAGCTTTTGTTTATAATATCGATGATTTAAATATGCAAGGGTTAGTTAGAAATAGTCTAAATGAAAGAGGTTTAATTGATAAAACGGAATTGCGTCGTAGTGCTAGAAATTTTTATCAATTTGAACAAGGAGGTAAGTTGCCAACTCTTATTTATAGTAAACAACCAGATTATTTGAAAACTCCTAGTGGAGATACTTCTAATTGGGCAAAACAAGTATATACTTTTGAGAATATTACACCTTATGATTATTTAAGAAGTAAATATAAAAATGGAGAACCAACATTAAGAGAATTACAAATTATTGAGGATTTAATGGTGAAACAAAAGATGAAACCAGGAGTAGTTAATGTTTTAATCGATTATGTGTTAAAAGTAAATAATCAAAAGTTTACAAGAAGTTATGTTGAGACAGTGGCTGGACAATGGAGTAGATTGAATATTGAAACAGTAGAAGGGGCTATGCGAACTGCTGAAAAGGAGCATAAGAAATTAAAGAAAATGTTAAATAAAGATAAAGCAGTTACTAACAACAAATATAAACCTAAGGAAGAAGTTTTACCTTCTTGGTTTGATAAGGAAATAGATAATAAGGAAATGAGTAAGGAAGAAGAAGAAGAACTTGATAATTTGTTAAAAGAATTTAGTTAAGAATATAGAGGATAGATTTATGGATAATATAAAAGTAGTAACCATTTGTGGAAGTATGAGATTTAAAGAAAAAATGCTACAAATAGCAGAAGAGTTAGAATTAAAAAATGGATATGCTGTACTTCAAGTTGTTTTCATAAATGAAAATAACAATTATAGTGAAAAAGATTTAGAAAGAATAGGATGTCTTCATTTAAAAAGAATAGAGATTAGTGATGCTATTTATGTAGTTAATGTAGGTGGATACATTGGAGAATCAACTAGAAGAGAAATAAAATATGCGAAATCATTACAAAAAGAGATTTTATCATTAGAACCACTAGAGGATGATAAATAGAGAATTGATTTCTCTTTTTTTATTTGGTATAATAATGCTTACCTTTGAAAGGAGTAGTTATGAAATCAATTATATTTGTAACGCCAGTGGACATAAATTCAATAGATAAATTATCTTATACTGATCATACCGTTATATATTACGATAGAGAAAGTAATTTAATAAAAAGAGCAATACCAGACTATAATGGGAATTTTATATCTGATCCTAATATTGAAGAAGCGATTCATTCTAATAGAGTAGCATGTTTTAAAAATGTTAATTATAGACATATAAGTAAAGAAGATAACTTAATTACTTTAACTATTGATGATGGTGTAGTTGTAGATATGTTTAGTAATATCTATAGTGATATGGAATTTGCTGGATTACTATCTAATCGTGGTAAAAAATTAGTGAAAAGATTGAAATAATAGTTAATTTATGTTAGTATAAATTTATAAATCGTTGATTGAGACTAGTAGGTATTTGTTTATTAGAAAGAGACTTAGTGGAGGGTGTGAACTAAGAATAAAAATACGCGAATCAACTCATGAGTGAAATAGGGAAATATAGTATCTATTTCCGGGTAACCGTTATTTAAATTAAGACTAAAGTAGGATGGCACCGCAATTATTTTGCTCCTATTGTTAGTCTTTTTATTTTTTAGGAGGAGATATGTTAAAGGATATTTTAAAGGAATATTATGATAGTGTTTTAAATGAAACAGATCTTTATCAAAAAAGTAAAACATTAGTTAATTTTTTATTCAAAGATATAAAGGATAAAGAGATGGAACCTTATATTGGACATTTAGAAAGAGTTAGTAATAAAATGTCTAGTGAAGAGGGAAAAATAGTAGGACTTCTACATGATATAGTGGAAGATACTAAAATAACCTTGGAAGATTTGAAGAAATTAGGTTATACTGATAATATAATAGTAGCAGTAGATATCGTCTCGAAAAGACAAGAGGAAGACTATGATACTTATATCGATAGAGTAATAAGTAGTGGAAATACTATAGCATTAGAACTGAAAAAATGTGATTTAGAAGATAATATGGATCCTAAAAGATTATCAAAATTAGATAAAGATACGAAAGAAAGATTAGAGAAAAAATATAAAAAAGCTTATGAAAGAATTATTCATGGTTTAAAGGAGAGATAATATGATAGATATTAAATTAATAAGAGAAAATAAAGAATTAGTAAAAGAAAATATTAAAAAGAAATTTCAAGATGAAAAATTACCTATAGTAGATGAAATATATGAAATGGATAAAAGAGTTCGTGAAGTCCAAACGAAAGTGGATGGACTAAAAGCAGACAAGAATAAAAAAAGTGGCGAAATAGGTAAATTAATGAAAGATAAGAAAATTGATGAAGCTAATAAAATTAAGGAAGAAATAGCTAATATGGCTTCTTCCATTGCCGAGTTAGAAGAAGAATTTAATTCTCTTTCTAAAGAGATTCATGATCGTATGATGGTAATACCAAATATTATAGATAAGTCTGTACCAATAGGTAAGGATGACTCTGAAAATGTAGAAATTGAAAAATTTGGAGAACCATTTGTTCCAGATTATGAAATACCTTATCATTCTGATATATGTGAATCATTTAATGGCTTAGATAAAGAAAGTGCAGGAAGAACTAGCGGTAATGGTTTTTATTATTTAATAGGAGATATTGCAAGACTTCATGAAGCAACTATTGCTTATGCAAGAGATTTTATGATTAATAAAGGTTTTACTTATTGTATTCCACCATTTATGATTAGAAGTGATGTGGTTACTGGTGTTATGTCTTTTGCTGAAATGGAAAACATGATGTATAAAATTGAAAATGAAGATTTATATTTAATTGGTACAAGTGAACACTCTATGATAGGTAAATTTAAGGGACAATTAATTAATGAAAAAGAATTACCGATAGCAATGACTTCTTATTCTCCATGTTTTAGAAAAGAAGTAGGAGCGCATGGTTTAGAAGAAAGAGGACTTTATAGAGTTCATCAATTTGAAAAACAAGAAATGGTTGTTCTTTGTAAACCAGAAGAGGCAATGGATTGGTATAACAAAATGTGGAGTTATACAGTTGAATTTTTTAGAAGTTTAGATGTTCCTGTTAGAACTCTTGAATGTTGTAGTGGAGATTTAGCAGATTTAAAAGTGAAGTCTTGTGATGTTGAAGCTTGGAGTCCAAGGCAACAAAAGTATTTTGAAGTGGGATCTTGTTCTACCTTAGGAGATGCACAAGCAAGAAGATTAGGAATTAGAATGAAAACTGAAAATGGAAATCAATTTCTAGCGACTTTAAACAATACAGTAATTGCTAGTCCGAGATCACTTATTGCAATTCTAGAATGTGGATATCAAAAGGATGGTAGTGTAAAAATACCAAAAGTTTTACAACCTTATATGGGTGGTTTAGAAGTCATTAAACCAAAACAAAAATAATAATTTTACGAGTATGATTACCATACTCTTTTTTTTATTTGATATTAGGAAGGTGGAATAAATAACAGTTTTAAGAGGTACTTTTTAAGTTAATAAAACTTTTACTTTAAGTTGTATTTTTTTTGCGAACATTTATGCACAATTATGATACAATAAAGTTGTTAATATAAAGAATTGTTCATGGAGTAAATTAAGTGAAATGGAGTAGGGGTATGTTTAAGAAGAGATATTTATTTGTATTTATTATTATTGTAGGTATTTTAGCTGGAGGAAAGCTATTATATAAAAGTACTATTAGGGAAGATTTATCTATAAATAGTATATTGTCAAATTCCGCTTATGCTTACTTACCGGATGAAGCGAAAGAATATGTAATGGATGTTTATAATGAGACAGGGGAGTTGATTTTAACAGAGAAAAATAAGAAAGAAAATACTCCTTATTTAAATCCACAGTATGTAGAGTATTTGAAATTAAGTGAGCAAGAAAGAGCAGAACTTGATTTAATTCCTAATGTTTATAGTATAGATTATTTTGCTAGTCCTTCGTCTGAGGTACCAGAGTTACCAGAATCATATGATTTAAGAAATGTTGATGGTAATAATTACGTCGGTCCTTTAGAAAATCAAGGTAGTTCAGGTTTGTGCTGGGCTTTTGCTACTTTGGGACAAGCAGAAAGTTATCTTATGATTCAAAATAATCAACCATATAATGAAAATACACAAACTTTTTCAGAAAGACAATTAGATTATGCAACTAGTAATAATGGAATATTAGATTACAATAACAAATTTGGTAGTAGGAAGTTATTAGATGATGGAGCTAATTTTTCTGATGCCATAGAAATAATGGCGTATGGTTTGTCTTTGGTGGACGAAAGTTTAATGCCATTTGATGAGAATTCGGAACCTAAAAAATTAAGTGAGGTTTTAAATTTCAACAATTCTTTATATGAGGTGGAACAAACAATTGAATTAGGTACTGCTGCTGGAAAAACAAGTTTGGAATATCAATATGGTAATATATGTTCGGAATATGATGTAGTTGATGAGTACGAAGAATTTGAGACCTGTATAGATAATTATCAAAAATCACTACAAGAGAGAATTTTATATGAAGCTAAGGATAATGTTATGAAATACGGAGGCGCTTATGCTGGAACGGTCAGCCCAAATTCTAGTTGCGCTTTTCAAAATAGTGATGGGAGTTATGTTATCAATGTTTCTTCGTCATGCTATTCAATTCAGGAAGGACATGCCATGCATGTTATTGGTTGGGATGATAATTATGAGTATGAGTATTGTGATGTAGGCAAACATAATACATCTTTAGTAAATGGCGTTTGTGAGGAAGGTGAATTAACTAAAGGGAAAGGTGCTTTTATTCTAAAAAACTCTTGGGGGGATAAAACAGACTATGGATACGTGTATTTAACTTATAATTCCTTTGATACTAGTGCATCAGCACCTCAATTTTCATATATTACATCTATGTCTAGTAATGAATTAAAAAATTGGGATAATGTTTATCCGATGGAACTGGATTATGATAGTTATGTAGGATATAGCAAGAATGCTTCCGAAACTTTTGAAAACAAATTAGGTGGAATAGAAAAATTAGAGAAAATAAAGTTTATTGTTGGTTCTTATGATTCTTCCTTCACATTAAATATAACTTCTGGTGAAACTGTGTATAGTGAAGAGATCACAAAAGAACACCCAGGAATTTATACAGTAGATTTATCTGATAAAAATATTTATATAGATAGTTTAGGAACTTTTACCGTAAGTATAAGTAGTGATGTTTCTTATTTAGTTAATAATTCTATTTCTGCTTATACTTCAAATGTGGATAAAATTCCTATGATACAAACAGATGAGATTGTAACAGACGATTTGGCTTTTGTTGTTTATTCTGATACAAAAAATATAGATTCAAATGAATTAATTACGTATAAATTATATGATGGTGAGGTAGAACTTGAAAACTATTTGGTAGTTAAAAATAACGAGGTAGCTGCTAACAATGTCAATGCTTCTATAGAAATTGTTGGAAAAATTGAGAAGGGCGAATATACATTAGTACAAAGTTATAATGATTATTCATATCAAACAAAGTTAACATTGACAAAAACATATAATTTGGATGGGGATGGAACAATTGATAGTCCTTATATCATAAATAATCAAGAGGAATTGAAATTGATGTCAGATAATTTATCGGCTTATTATAAACTTAATAATGACATTGTATTAACAGAAGATTGGATACCTGTAGGAACAATGGCAGATCCATTTACAGGTGGCTTTGATGGTAATGGTCACACCATATCTAATTTAACATCAAATAGTACTAACTTAGATTATGTTGGCTTATTTGGATATGTTAATGCTTTAGAAAATAGTTCTATATATTTTAAAAATATAACCATAAAAGATGCTAATATCAGTGGAATTAATGAAGTTGGAATATTAATAGGGCATCTACAAATTCAAAATAACTCTAATATTTTAATAGATTCTATTTATATGATTGATGGTTTTCTATCCGGTAATTATGCTGGCTCTCTTATTGGTTATATTCTTAATGAGGGATATAGTGAAATACCTAAATCATTTGTAGTAAATAATGTATTTTCTTCTGTTAACATCTATAACTCTACTAACTCTGGAATAATTGGATTTAATTATGCATTTGATTGTAATATTGATTTTTCAAATATTCAAAATATAGGTATTACTTCAAGTGATATTGTTGGATTACCTGCAATGAATACAAATAATGCATTTATAGGGCAATTTGCTAGAAATTCTTATAATATTAATAATTTTATATTTAGTGGTTTTGCCAAAACAAATGATAGTATTTTCAATCACTTAATTCAAAGTTCAGACTTTAATGGTTCGAATGGATATTATATTAAAATGAAGAATAATTTTTGGGATAATAGTAATGAGAATGTATATGCAGTAGATTCGGTTTTAAAATTAAAAAACGAAGAAAACTATCAATCTTGGGAAAATTTTGATAAATACTGGAAAATAGAGACAATTGATGGAATAACTAGAATACCAATATTGAAAGGCGTTAATATTCCATATACTACTATATCCGATATTAGCATTAATGTTGGTGAGACTGTTTCGCTGCTTGAATACATCAGTCCAACAACAGATGCAAATAGAATTTTTTATCAAATAAATGATAATGAAAACTTAATAGAAGTTAGCAATGTTTATCAAGAAGATAGTACTATTCCTACAGACATAACAATCAAAGGATTAGAATATGGTGAAGCAACAATACATATTGTAAGTAGTTATGACGGCTATGAAAAAGATATAAAAATTGCTGTTGTTGATCCAGAAAAGACAACTATTATTTATCATTCAAATGATAATAATGATGAAACATATATTCAAAAAGTTGAATTAAATACAAAGTATCAGTTGATTGAAAATCCATTTGTAAATAATGGATATAAATTTAAAAATTGGAATACTAATGCTGATGGTAGTGGTAATTCATATACTCCTTTCTATGAAATGGATGGAACTGAAAGTGTTGTTCATTTATACGCACAATGGGAACCTATTACATATAAAGTAATTTTTCATTCAAATAATGGTACAGATGAAACTACAGAACAAAACTTTACCTATAACAAAGAAGAAAAATTAATTAAAAACCCATTTACAAATAATGGAAGTGTATTTATGGGATGGAATACTAAACCTGATGGTACAGGAGTTTCCTATTCGGATAATCAATCGGTTAGTAATCTAACATCTATTGATCATGATGAAATTAATTTATATGCTAAGTGGTCTAAAAAAACATATGATGTAAATTATTTTCATAACTTAAAAGATAAGAGAGAATTGATTTATTATGATACTTATGAGTATGATGAAGAATTTAATTTATTAGATATAGAAGAGGAAACTGGTTATAAAATTGTTGGTTGGGGAACCAATCCAGATGGAACGGGAATAAATTATTTAGCAAATGAAACAGTAAAAAATCTTACAACACATTCTTCCATTGATTTATATACTATTTTTGAACCTATAACGTATAAAGTAGTGTTTAATTCTAATCATGATTCAGAAGAGACGAAAGAACAAATATTTACTTATGATAATGAAGAAGAGTTATATTCTAATACATTTGAAAGAAATGGCTATACATTTGATAGTTGGAATACAAAAGCAGATGGGACAGGAACAACCTATAGTGATGAACAAATTATAAAGAATTTAACTATAAATGATAATGAAACAATAACTTTATATGCGATATGGGAGAAAGAAATAAGAAAGATTATATATAACGCAAATAATGAAACGGACGAGTCAACAACAAAAGAATATTATTACGATGAGAAAATAACATTAGAAAAAAATACATTTACAAAAGAAGGATACACATTTAAAGAATGGAATACAAAAGCAGATGGAACAGGTACAACGTATCAAAATGAGGAAATGATTATAATAACAGAAGATATTACTTTATATGCAATATGGGAGGAAGAATTTGATTATATAATTAATAACTATAGCGTAGATTATACTAATAACTATATAAGTAAAGTAATTGTTAATACTACTATTGATAACTTTAAAAATAACATTACTTTAGGTAATGGATATAGTGTGGATGTTGAATATAGAGAAATAGATAATAATAAAGTACTATATACTGGTGGTAAAACACTAATATATAAAGGAGATAAAATATATAAGGAATTTACTAATGTTGTAATAGGCGATATTAATGGAGATGGTATGATTAATTCAGCAGATTTACTTAGAGTAAGACAACATTTATTAGGTAATGTTTCGTTAACCGGGGAATATTTCTTATCTTCTGATATTAATTATGATAATTCTATTAATTCAGCAGATTTACTTAGAATAAGACAACATTTATTAGGTAGTAAGCCTATATCAGAATAGTTTGGAGGAGTTAGAAGTGAAAAAAATAAAAATTTTATTAATAGGAATAGTTGCATTAATTACCTTATTTACCTTAAATATAGATGTGTTTGCCGCATCTGCTAGTTTATCTACTAGTGCTGGTAGTGTGTATGTAGGAGATCGTTTTACAGTGTCTGTTAATGTTAATGCTGCTGCTTGGAATGTGCACACATCTGTTAGTGGTCCTGCAAGTGGTTGTATAGTTAATCAAGCTGATGCATCGGCGGATGCAATGAATACTAATAAGACATTTACAGCTACTTGTACAGCAACGGGGGAAGGCACTATTACTATTACTTTATATGGAGATGTAACGGGTGATACAGATATTTATGCTACACAGGTATCAGGTACTAGGACAGTAACAGTATCTAAAAGACCTACTTCATCCGGTAATAATAATAACAATAATACAAATACGGGCGGAGGTAATAATAATTATAATAATACGCCTTCAAAATCCACTAATAACAAACTAAAAGAAATATCTGTAGAAGGCTATGATTTAGTTAAAGAAAATGATAACAATTATACATTAACGGTACCTACTGATGTAACAAGTATTAATGTTAAAGCAACTGCAGAAGATAGTAAAGCGAAAGTAACAGGGACAGGAAATCATAATCTAAATATAGGGGATAATAATATTGAAGTTGTTATAACTTCAGAATCTGGTAGTGAAAATAAAATAAATATTAAGGTTACAAGAAAAGATGGATATTATTTAGAAGAATTAGAAAATGTATTAGATAGTGATACTATTGATGAAGTTAATATTAATATTTTATCGGATACTATAATCAGTAGTGAAGAATTGGATAAAATAAAGAGTAGTAAAAAAACAGTTAATTTAAATTATATTAATAATAACAGATTACTGTATTCTTGGATTATAGATGGTTCATCAATAGATAATACTGTTGATATGTTAACTACGATTTCTTATGATAGTGATAATAAGGCTACTATGCAGAGATTATCTAATTATGCGGATGGTTTATTTATAAGTGCTAGTGGATCTAA
>CALVKH010000013.1 GCA_944332575.1 uncultured Bacilli bacterium
TAAACATTTAAAAACATCTCCCACTATTTTTATATAACTATAAATACATTATATCATATTCTCTATCAAAAATTTCTATAAAAAAAGACCTTTCGGTCTTAGAATTCTAAAGTTTCTATTTCCCCACCAGAATTATTAGAAGTTGAATTACTATTATCATCCGTTGAACCAAACATTTCTGCTCCCGTCATAGGTATAGATGATGTAGGTGCAGCTGGAGCTGCAGGCTCTTTAACAGGTGTAACACTAGGCATTACTGGAATTGATGGAGTCGTTACAGTTGGATTAACTGCAGGTTGCTCTTCTTCCACTTTTGGCATAGCGATTGGTTCTTGTGAAATACTAGGTGCTGGATTAGTACTACCTCCCATATTGTAAGCTTCGTGATTAGTTACTCTAGGTATAGTTGTTGTATTTTCTAAAGGATTAGCACCACCATAAATAACTGGTTTAACTTCTGGTGTAGGATTGTTCATTACTGTATTAGCAGGATTTACTCCTCCATATATTGTAGGAGCTGGTTTTTCTTCCACTGCTGGTGTCTCAGGTACAGTTGGTACAACTGGTGTTGTATCCACTACTGGAGTAGCTGGTTCAATACTAGGCATTACAGTAGGTTCTGGTGTACTTACTGTTGGTATTGGTGACGCAGCTATCGAATCACTAGCAGGAGTTACTTCTCCCACAAATGAATTATTAACACTAGGAATGCTACTAACCTCTTGAGCATTACTTGGTTCTTGCATATTATTTATTTCTGGAATAGCACTACTATTATCAGTAACAGGAGTTACAGGTGTAGGATTTGAAAAATCAATTACTCCAGGAGCAGGTGCTGCATTTACACTATTATCAATATTATTAGTAACTGGTTGATTCATATTATCAGATATGCTAGGAACAGCAAATTCACTATTCATATTAATATCTGTATTAATTCCGCTATTTACATTATTTACACTATTTAAATCCATTGCTGAAGAATCATTATTCATAGATACTCCATTATCCATTGGCATATTAGGAACACTTGTCATATCATTAATTGGCATTCCCATATTATTATCCATAACTGGCCCCATGGCATTTGCATTTTCAACTGGTGCTACAGTTGGAGTTTTTTTCTTATCTTTTTTATTAGATATAATAAAAATAATTAACGCAATTAATAATACTACAACTCCACCCGTTATTAATATTCCTGGTAATGTGGTAAACCAGGCTAAGTCAAAACTCATGAATTCTGTTATATTCATACTTTCATCTCCCTTATTTATCCTATACCAATAATATCAAAAATAGACATTAATTGCAAACACTTTTTTTACCTTGTCACAAGGTTGACACTTTTTTGAATTTTAGCCATATACCCTCCTGTGGAGGAATTTTAGTAAATTGCATTACCTCTTTAGTAGTTGGATGAATAAATTTTATCTGGTAAGCATGCAAAGCTATTTGTTTTTTATCAGGCGTTCCATAACGTTGATCTCCATATAAAACATGGCCATGATGAGCAAATTGCACTCTTATTTGATGATGCCTTCCCGTCTCTAATTCTACTTTAATTAAAGATAAATTAAGTTCATTATTTCGCTCCAATACGGTATACATAAGTTTACAATATTTACCTTTTTTGTTATCAACAACTTTACTACTATTATCATCTAGTTTGACAATATAATCAATATATTCTCCGCTATCTTCTATTTCAGTTCCATTTACTATTGCTAAATACGTTTTCTTGAAAGTATGATCTTGTACTTGCTTAGATAATCTAGCTGCCGCCTTAGACGTTTTAGCAAAAACCATTACTCCACTTACAGGCCTATCAAGGCGATGTACTAAGCCTAAATAAACATTTCCTGGTTTATGATATTTTTCCTTTAAGTAATCCTTAATAATTGTTAACATATCAATATCCCCAGTATTATCCGATTGACTTAAAATATTATTGGGTTTCACTACTACAATAATATGATTATCTTCATATAAAATTTCCAAATTATTCATAACTTTCATACCTACTATAAATTCCGCATGGTAAAACTAAATTATTATTCGTAATAGCTAAACCTATTTCTTCTGAATATATTTTACCTTTATATCTTTTACCCATGGTCATTTTCAAAATATTTGTAAATACTTCTTTAGACAGACCCGTAGTATAAGAATTAATAATAAAGAATAATGGATTATCACTCAAAATATCCATACAAAGTTCTACTAAATCATATAAATCTTTCTCTATATCCCAAACTTCACCATTAGCACCTCTTCCATAAGAAGGAGGATCCATTACAATAGCATCATATTGATTTCCTCGTCTTATTTCTCTTTTAACAAACTTAACTACGTCATCAACAATATATCTTACTTTTCTATCAGCTAAACCTGAACTATTAACATTTTCTTTAGCCCAATCAACCATCCCTTTAGAAGAATCTACATGAACTACACTAGCACCTGCTTTTAAACAGGCAACAGTAGCACCTCCAGTATAAGCAAATAAGTTAAGAACTTTAATAGGACGATTACTGTTTTTTATTTTATTCATCATAAAATCCCAATTTATTGCTTGTTCTGGAAACAAACCAGTATGTTTAAATCCCATCTGTTTTATATTAAACTTTAAATCATTATAATTAACAGTCCAAGAAGCAGGAGTATTTTTTAAATTTTCCCAATGTCCCCCACCTTTATTACTTCTTATATATCTAGCATGAATGTTATTGTATTTATCTAGTAAGTTACCATTATTCCATATAATTTGTGGATCCGGTCTTAATAAAATTATATTTCCCCATCGTTCTAATTTTTCACCATTAGAAGCATCTATAATTTCATAATCTTTCCACTTATTAGCTATTTCCATAAAATCACCTACTACAATTATAAAGTAAAACAAAAAAAAAAGAAACTTTATATTAAAAGCTTCTTTATAACTTTAAAAAAACTTGATACAATTCATCACATTTATCCTTATCCATTTCCTTTTTATCTTTATAAGGATTATCAATCTTTAGAGCTTCATATTTTTCAGTTCCTAATTTATGATATGGTAAGAATTCGATTTTCTCTATATTTTTAATTCTTTTTAGATATTCTTTTAATTTGTTTAAATATTCTAAATTATCATGAACACCAGGAACAATTACTTGCCTAATCCAAAATTTTTTATTCATTTTATTAGCGACTTCTAAAAAATTATGAGATTCCTCTATATCATGACTGACAAGTTCTTTGTATCCAACTGGATCAGCATGTTTAACATCGAAAATAATTAAATCAATATAATTTAATATTTCTTCGTATTTACCAATACCTACTCCTGCTGTATCTAAAGCTACATGAACATCATGTTCTTTTAATTTTTTACAGCAATCAATCAAAAAGTCAGGTTGTAATAATGGTTCTCCACCGGAAAAAGTAACGCCTCCACCATCAGAAATATAACTTTGAAATCGTAATATTTTTTTAACTAATTCATCACTAGTTATATTTTTATCACGCATTAGCCACATTTCAGGATTATGACAATATTTACATCGTAACATACAACCATTCATAAATACGACTACTCTTATTCCTGGTCCATCATATAAACCTAAACTTTCAATGGAATCGATACTACCACTAATCATACTATCTCCTTGAATGGAAGGTCCTACTGATAACTTCTTGTTGTTGTTTTCTAGTTAAACGATTAAATCTTACTGCATAACCAGATACTCTAATTGTTAACAATGGATACTTTTCAGGATTTTCCATAGCATCAATTAATGTTTCTCTTGTTAAAACATTAACATTTAAATGATGTGCTCCTTGGATGAAATATCCATCTAATATGTCAACTAAATTATCTTTTCTTGATTCCATATCATGTCCAAGAGCATCAGGAATAATGGAGAATGTATTCGAAACACCATCACGACAATAGCATCCATAATTAATTTTAGCGACTGAATTTAATGATGCTAATGCTCCACTTGTATCACGTTCATGCATTGGATTAGCTCCTGGTGCAAAAGGTACTCCTACTTTTCTACCATCTGGTGTTGACCCAGTTTTTTCTCCATATACAACATTGGATGTAATTGTTAATACTGATAGTGTATGTTTAGCATTTCTATATAATGGATGTTTGCATAATTCATTATAGAATTTTTCTAATAACTCAGTAGCTATTAAATCAACTCTATCATCATCATTTCCATATTTAGGGAAATCTCCTTCTATTTCAAAATCAACACTAATACCATCACTATTACGAATAGGTTTTACTTTAGCATATTTAATTGCAGATAATGAATCAGTTGCCACTGACAATCCAGCAACTCCAAAAGCCATTAATCTTTCTACATCAGTATCATGTAAAGCCATTTGTCCACGTTCATAAGCATATTTATCATGCATGTAGTGGATAATATTCATAGTATCTACATAAAGCGCTGCAACGTCTTCCAACACCTTATAATAAGACTTTTTAACTTTTTCATAATCAAGTATCTCATCTTGCATGATTTCATAACCATCTAATACTTTTATATTTTTCACTTCATCTATACCGCCATTAATGGAATATAATAATGCCTTAGCTAAATTACATCTAGCTCCAAAGAATTGCATTTGCTTTCCTACTTTCATAGCAGAAACACAACAAGCAATCGCATAATCATCTCCATAAATAGGACGCATGATATCATCATTTTCATACTGAACAGAATCCGTTTCAATAGAGATTTCTGCACAATATTTCTTAAAATTGTCTGGTAAATTTTTACTCCATAAAATAGTTAAATTAGGTTCAGGTGCTGGTCCTAAATTAATAAGTGTATGTAACATACGATAAGAGTTTTTAGTAACTAATGGACGTCCATCTAATCCTACTCCACCAATAGATTCTGTAACCCAAGTAGGATCACCTGAAAATAATTCATCGTATTCAGGAGTTCTCAAATGTCTTGCTACTCTAAGTTTAATAACAAATTGATCAATTAATTCTTGCGCTTCTTCTTCAGTAAGAATTCCCCTTTTTAAATCTCTTTCAATATAAATATCTAAAAAAGTTGAAGTTCTTCCCAAGCTCATAGCAGCACCATTATTTTCTTTAATAGCTGCTAAATATCCAAAATAAGTCCATTGCACAGCTTCTTTAGCATTGCTTGCAGGCTTTGATATATCACAACCATATTTTAAGGCCATTTGTTTCATTTCTTCTAAAGCACGATATTGTTCTGTTACTTCTTCACGTAATCTAATTAAGTCTTCCGTCATTACCCCTTTTAGATTATCATGATCTTTCTTTTTCTCTTCCATTAAATAATCAATACCATATAAAGCAATACGACGATAATCTCCTATAATTCTTCCCCTACCATAAGCATCAGGAAGTCCTGTTAAAAGCCCTACTTTTCTAGCTTTACGCATTTCATCAGTATAAACATCAAATACACCTTGATTATGTGTTTTCCTAAACTCGTTAAAATATTTATCTATATTTTCATCTAATTTATAATTATAAGCAGCTAAAGAGTTATAAACCATTCTAATTCCACCATAAGGATTAACGATTCTCTTTAGTACCTCATCTGTTTGTAATCCAACAATAACTTCATTTTCTTTATCAATATAACCAGCATCATAAGAATTAATTCCAGATACATGTTTCGTATCTATATCTAAAACTCCTTTTTTTAATTCTTCTTTTAAAAGATCTAAGCATTTATTCCATACTTTTGTAGTTTTAGAAGAAGTCTTTTTTAAAAATGATTCATCTCCTTCATACGGTGTATAATTCTTTTGAATAAAATCGCGTACATCTATTTTTCTACACCATTCCCCTTCAACAAAGTCTTTCCATTCATTCATCATGTTACCACTCCCATATCTTATTATTCCAAAAATATTATACCACAAAGTAAATATTTTTAAACCCGTTTGACATATTAAACATAAATGTTTACAAAAAAAAGAGCTTAATTGCTCTTAAATATTTTTTTACTTAAAATTTTGTCCGCTTTAGCAATAGAGTTAATAGGTTCCTCACACACATTACTCAAGTGATTCTTTAATTCACTAAAAAATATAGATGGGCATTCAAGAAATTTACGCTCATTATACATTTCCGAAATTTCTTTATTCAGTGTTAAACTTTTTCTAATATTACCTCTTGTAAAATATTCAATAAAATATCTAGACATATAACTACTATTTTGTTTAAATACTTTATCACTAGAATCATAATCATGATCAATCCAATTTAGGGTGTCACAAAATTTAAATTGTTTACCATCAAAATGAATATTGGTAGAATCAATGTCAGATATTTCAATTCCAAGCTTAGAAATTTGGGATATATCTTTCGTACACTTTTTACAAGCTCTAATTAAAGCATCATATTTAACACTAGATAATTGAAATCTACTTAATTTAGGAATATCAATATATGGCATTGCTACTCCTCTTATTTTATCGTCTACTCTAAATACACCATTTGCAAAAGCAAATGCATCATTTTTTATATGTGAATAACGCATAATATATTCTTCTGTTGGCATCAAAGAATCATCTACTTCTAAAGGACAAATGTATTCACTAAAATCGTAATCAAAATCAAATATTTCATCAACAGATATTTCTTTACAATATGCTGGACCATCTAAAACTTTGATTACCTTTCCTCTATACAAATAGCAACTACCTTCAGAACCAGCTCCTAATGCTGGAGATAAAGCTTCCAAAAAATCTTCCAAAGAAACAAATTTAGTTTTTATACTAATATCATTACTAGTACCCATATTGTCATCCCCCTTAAGGAGCTATAATATACTACTTTTTAACTACTTTGTCAAATTTGCTCAATTTATTTTGACATTTTTTTTATTCAAGATTATATTTATTAATTCTTTTTTCCGATCTTTCCTCTACCATTTGTGTTCTTTTAAACAAAATTCCTTTGATATTTGAACATCAATATTATATGGTTTCTCATTTTTAGATACACATTCTTTTCTTCTTCTTAATAATCAATCATGAATCATAGAATTTTTGGTTTTATATACTTTATCCTCCTAACTAATCCCTATGATTAATGTTTTATTATAATCTAGAAATAAAAGAACTAGAATTTTCTAGTTCTTAAAGATTTTGGAAATTATGTCAGTAATAAATTTAATTATCCTTTGGAATATATTTAATTTTTTCGATTCTTCATCTACTGAAATTTCGGGGGTAGTAGGTTCCGTGTGATCTGTCATTTCTTCCTCATTTGAAGATATAGACTGTTTGGGGTATAAAATCTCCCAACTAGAATTATAAGCTATCCAACCAATTCCTATATTATACCAAGTATAATCATCTACTACTTTAGTATCAGTATAATTATATATGCCTTTGTTAACAAAACCAACAAACTCTCCATCCAAACTTGGTTCTTTTCTACAGTTTAATTGAGTTGCTATTACTTCTATTTGATTTACATCTTCATTTCTAGTAACTGGATTACCTACATATACAACTTCTTCTTCTGGTAAATTTTGAAATTTATATCCCGCTGTATTTAATAAAATCGTATAGTCTGTATCTACATAAAATGCTTCATTTGGTAATAATGATTTATCATATGTGTAACACCACGATCCGTTTGAGTTTTTTAATAGCCCATAATATCCACCTAAATTAGCTGTAATATGAAAATGATTTCCTGTGGCATACCCATCAGTTCCTTCTAATAATATTTTTGTACCTTTCTTCAATATTTCACCTTTATATACTAATTTTAAATTATCTTCATTCATATGAGTTAACGTTATATATACATAATCCGGTTCCTTTTTGTAAGGAATATAAAGTTTATTGAGACTCTTTAATCTAACACTATTCGTTGTATTATCTCCATTTAAACCTAATACTTGTTCTATGACAAAGTCATTCTGTGGTTCAAAGTAACTTCTATCACTATCCTTGCAAGCTTCATCCCAAGGTTTATCACTATAATTAGTAGAGCCTTGCCAGTGAGGAATGTGATTTCCTTGATCATGTCTTTGGGTTATATTCATATATTTAAAAGGATATATTGCATACTCTTTAGTCATATTATTCCTCCTTTTTATTCTTCATCTCAGGAATACCAGTAATACTAGTTAACAAAGATAAAATTCCTGATAGTAAACTAGTACTACACACCATTAACCAGTTCACATCTCCTAAAGCCATTGCTGTACCGATAGTAGCAATAGCAGTTTGTGCTATTGTTTTAATAGCGCGAATCCCCGCACATTTTAACCATTTTTTAAAGGTTTCACTCATATATCCACCCCTTCTATACTTAATATATTTACAAAAAAAATTTTAGTATAGCAGTAAAACCCAATAAACAAAATAAAAAGAATAGTAAAAGTACTATTCTAAGAACGCAATTTATAATTTAAGGGATTTTTGAGGGCATAACCATAGTCGAAAATAAAAAAATCCTTGTAAAACAAAGATATCATACAAAAATGGTCGGGAAAACAGGATTTGAACCTGCAACCCCTTGGTCCCAAACCAAGTGCTCTACCAAGTTGAGCCATTTCCCGATATATGGTGCACCCAATAGGAGTCGAACCCATAACCTTTTGATCCGTAGTCAAACGCTCTATCCAATTGAGCTATGGGTGCATTACCCTAATAGGATCTTATAATAAATTATATTATCTACATAAATGGTGGCTCCGAATGGAATCGAACCATCGACACGAGGATTTTCAGTCCTCTGCTCTACCGACTGAGCTACAGAGCCATCTGGCGGTCTCGACGGGGATTGAACCCGCGATCTTCTGCGTGACAGGCAGACGTGGTAACCACTGCACTACGAGACCAATTGGTTGCGGGAAAAGGATTTGAACCTTTGACCTCAGGGTTATGAGCCCTGCGAGCTACCGAGCTGCTCCATCCCGCGATATATAAAAACTTTAAATGGCGGAGGAAAAGGGATTCGAACCCCTGCGCCGCTCGCACGACCTCCCGGTTTTCAAGACCGGTCCCTTCAACCAGACTTGGGTATTCCTCCATAATGGTGCCTAAGGCCGGACTTGAACCGGCACGAGGGTTGAATCTCGCAGGATTTTAAGTCCTGTGCGTCTACCTATTCCGCCACTCAGGCAACAAAGTATCGTATAAATTAGGCATTAATTCATACGAGACTATTTGATTATAACTTAAATTAGCTTTTTGTGCAATACTTTTTTTATTTTTTTATATTGATTTCCTTATTTTTATATACTATACACCATTATATGTAGTAGTTTTTTTCAAAAACATCTTTCTTATCCAATCAATTGGAATTACTGTTGCTGCCAACAAGATCATTAAAATTAATTCGTTCAATGGAAGCCCTACTGTTCTAAACATATTACCACCTTTATATATTAGAATAATTTGAACAATAACAATAAAAATCATTATTAGAATAAAAACTTTATTTTTAGTAAGATTCGCAAATATATTTATTCTATTAGTTCTAGCATTAAAACTATTAAAAATATCTATAAAAATAAATAATCCAAAAAAGGCTGTCATAATATATGCTTCATTGTTTTTAAATATGCTAGCAATAATAGGTGACTTCAAAAATATAATACAAAGAAGTGCTGAATAAATTCCTGTAAATACTATTTCACTTATCATATAACCATTTATAATTGATTCTGTTTTTTTCTTTGGCTTTTCTTTCATATATTCTAAAAGTGGTGGTTCAAAAGCAAAAGCTAACCCTGCTAATGTATCCATAACCATATTTACCCACAACATTTGAATGACTGTTACTGGAGTATCTACTCCTATAAACGGGCATATTATAGATAAGCTAATAGCACATAAATTTATCGTTAATTGAACTATAACAAACTTTCTTATACTTTTAAAAATAGTACGTCCAAAAAGCACCGCTTTAGAAATTGATAAAAAATTATCATCCAGAATAACAATATCACTGGCTTCTTTAGAAACTTCTGTTCCACTTCCCATGGCAAAGCCTACATCAGCTTTTTTTAGAGCTGGAGCATCATTTACTCCATCTCCAGTCATTCCTACCACTAATCCCTTTTTTTGAGCAATCCTAACTAATCTACTTTTATCCTTAGGCAAGCTTCTTGCTACCACTCTTATTCTAGATAGTATTTCACTAATTTCTTCATCCGTTTTACTATTTAATTCCTCACTAGTTAAAATGATATCATTTTGTGAATTCATTATTCCTGTTTCCTTGGCAATAGATAATGCTGTATCTTTATTATCACCTGTAATCATAACCGTTTGAATATGAGCATCCTGAACTAATTTAACTCCTTCTTTAGCTTCATTTCTTATTTCATCCTTAATAAATACTATTCCTACTAAAGTTAATTTATTAAATCGATTTGGAATAAATTCATTACTAGTAGCAAGAGCTAATACTCTGATACCTTTTTTTTGCATATCCAAAACTATTTTATTAATCGAACTTAATTTAATCGATAGATCTCTTTTTAATCCAGATTCATCATAGTAATAACTACAATTAGAAAGAATAACTTCAGGAGCACCTTTGATTAAATTAATTCTTTCTTTATCATTAACAACAGTAACCGAGTACTTATTTTTACTATCAAAAGGAATCGTTTTTATTTTTTGTAAATTATCATTAGGGAACGTATTTAAAAAACCTAATAATGCTCTATCAGTAATGTTTCCACCAATAATTTTCTTATCTTTATTATCAAAATAACTAGCTGTATTATAAAAAATTGACTTTTTTACTATATCCAAATATTTGGGATATTTATTCAGTTCAAACTCATTACTATATTCATTTAAATTACCAGATAAAATTCCAACTACCTCTAATTTTCCTTTCGTTAAAGTTCCAGTCTTATCAGTAAATAAAATATTAAGGCTACCAGCAGTTTCAATTCCCACTAATTTTCTTACTAAAACATTATTTTTTAACATACGTTTCATGTTAGAAGATAATACTAAAGTAATCATCATAGGCAATCCTTCTGGAACTGCTACTACAATAATCGTAACACTAAGTGTTAATGCATATAATAAATAATTAAACATTACCGGAAAATTAGTAATTGTTTCTTTAATTAAATTAATATCAAAATTATTATTGATTACAATTACTGAAAATAAATAAGATATGGAAACAAAGAATGCACTAACATATCCTATTTTACTAATTATATTAGCTAAATCTCTTAGTTTTAGTTTTAAAGGACTATCTACTTGTTTTTCAGCTAACTCTTTAGCAAGAGCCCCATATACTGTATTTATTCCTACTTTATCTACTTTCATAATTGCTTCATTAGAATATACTACAGTTCCTCTAAATACTTTATTTTGCTCTATAATATTATTACTATATGGGTTTACTTCTTCTTTATATATTTCCTTAGTCTCTCCATTTAAGGATGATTCATCCACTGTTATATTACCTGAAATTAGATATCCATCCGCAGGAATTTTATCTCCCGCTTGTAAAATGATAATATCGCCTACTACTACTTCATCAATTGGGATCTCTAAAATATTATTTCCTCTTTTAACACGACATTTAGTCATAGAAGCTTCTTCTTGTAATCTATTAAAAGCTTTCTCACTACCATATTCAGAAATAGTTGAAATAAATGACGCTACAAAAACAGCAATCAGTATTCCGATTGTTTCAAACCAATCAAAATTTTTAAAAAGGAACACCACTTTAATCATTAAAGCTATTAACAAAATTTTTATAATTGGATCCCCAAGGGACTCTAATAACAAACTAAAAAAACTATTATTATTATTAATTTTAATGCTATTACTACCTTTTTTTTCTCTACTAGTAATTACTTCTTCGTCGTTTAGTCCGATTATATTTTTATTATTCATAGTTTGTCCTCCAATAAAATATATTACTCAAATACTATTTTTATAAATATATTTAATTAATATTAGACGACAATAAATGACTTAAAACACAAAAAAACTACTATAGCTATAGTAGTCAATTACAAAATGGTGTCCCGCTGGAGATTCGAACTCCAGACCCTTTGATTAAAAGTCAAATGCTCTACCTACTGAGCTAGCGGAACAAATATAAATAAAAAATGGCTGCCTCGGCTAGATTCGAACTAGCGCATGTCAGAGTCAAAGTCTGATGCCTTACCGCTTGGCTACGAGGCAATATAAACATGGTGGAGAGAGATGGATTCGAACCATCGAACCCGAAGGAACAGATTTACAGTCTGCCGCGTTTAGCCACTTCGCTACCTCTCCAAATAAATGGTGCCGAAAACAGGACTTGAACCCGTAACCTATTGATTACAAATCAATTGCTCTACCAATTGAGCTATTTCGGCACTAAAAATGGTGGGCGATATAGGACTCGAACCTATGACCCCCTGCTTGTAAGGCAGGTGCTCTAACCAACTGAGCTAATCGCCCAAGATAAATTGTCGCTGGACAGTTATAAATATATCATTTACCCATATATTTGTCAACAAAAAAAATAGTTTTTTTGTTAGTTATCAAGTTTTTTTGAATTGATTTCTGATAATTTATCGTTTAACCATCGATCTAAATTGTTTTTTAATGGCATAAAACCTTCATTTGTCTCAACAATCTTAGTTCTTTTCTGGTTATTAATTCGATAATTTATATCTTTAATACTTAATCTAACATGATAATTTTCATCATCAACATCAACTACTTTAGCTTTAATAGTTTCGCCAATATTAACATAATCATTTATATTTCTAACAAAATTACTAGATATCTCTGAAATGTGAATTAAACCGCTATAATATTCATCCAGTGTAACAAAAATACCATAATTTTCGATCCCTGTTACGCATCCAGTTATAATTTTTCCTTTTTCATACTTTGACATTTTATACAACACCTTCTGGGTGTATTATATCATTATATCTTTCTTTTAGCAAATCACTTTACTACATATAATAAAATATAGTATACTATTTGTGGTGATGACATGAATACAGAAGAAAAAATAATTGAAATAATTGATAAGATTAGACCTTTTTTAATAAGTGATGGAGGTAATCTAGAATTTGTTAAATTTGAAGATGGTATTGTTTATTTAAAATTACTAGGAGCATGTAGTCATTGTAGCATGATCGATGTAACACTTAAAGATGGCATAGAATCAATATTAATAAATGAAGTTCCTGAAGTTTTAGGAGTTGTCAGAGTAGATGAATAATCTACTTTTTTTAACCAATCAATTTCAGGCAAGAAATATTTTTCTTTCAACATATTATATATTTCTACAACAAACTCTTCATAAGCATTCATATGATTAATAATATAAATGATATCTTTCTCTTCTAATTTATTGTCAATTAATTTTTCAAACGAATCAAAAAAGAAAGAAGGAAAAAGCATTCTAGCAATAAGTAGCCTTGCTCCATAATTCGATAATGCTATTTGATCAATTAGTTCTTTTATATCTATATTTTTATATATTCCAGCCAAAAAAAGCATTTTTAAGTATTCGACAAGATCTCTTACTGGATGATCAATCACTAGATTGACTGGATTATATAATTCTCTTAACGTTGTACTAGAAGTAATTCTTCTATGACTAATCACTAAATTATCATAATTATTAGGTTTAGCGTCCTTTAATGTATCTTTTACATATAAAATAGCCACTTCTCCCATTCCTATAAAATAATTAGCATATTTATTCAAATTAGGATATTTATTAACATTATGATCAATAAATAGTTCAAAATAATCTATTTTATTTTCCCATAACCTGACCCAATTAAATCTGTTTAATCTATCAATTATTTTATTGTTTTCGTTAACTGGAATATTAATATCTAAAATATCTAAATAATCAAAATCTTTGTCCAATACGGAGTTATCAATCATTAATATATATCTTTTATTAGAATTATATGTAAGCACTTCATTATTTTTATTTAACACTATTTGATAAAAATTTCTCTTATTGTTCACTAAAATTTTATTTAATTCAAATATTGCCTGATAATCAAAATGAGGATCTTTTATTTCTTGAAATAAAAAACTTTGATTTTTATATACAAAATAATAATTATCACCAATCATTCTAATATTATCTATATTAAAATTGTAAAAATAGTTAATTACGTTCTTCATATAATTCCCTCATTTAATTTTATGTAACAGCAATAAAAAAAGACTTTTTAAAAGTCTCTTTTATTATCTTGTTCTACCTAAATCTGCATCAATTGCAGCTCTTTGTGAACTTAATTCTGCCACTTCACTAGCTAATTCTGCATTAGATTTAGACATTTCTTGAGCACGCATTTCTGCATCTCTTGTAGTTTTTGCTACTGAAATGTAATCTTGTAACATTTTCTTTTGTTCTTCTAATTCTTTTCTTTGTTGAGTTAAATCAGCTAATGTTTGTTGAGCATTTTTATTTCTTTCTTCCATCTTTTTAATATCTTCTTGTGTAACTCTTAATGCTGCAGGACGAGAAATTTGTTCAGCCCTCATTGATCTAGACTCCTTTACTTCAACATTTTTTAATTCAGAATCAAGTCTCGTACTATTAGGTACAAATAGACCAGAAGGCGTTCTTCTAAATCCATCTTGACTTGGAGCACTTACTGGAACCCCACCTATTGTAGGATTATCATCATTATGTTCCTTGTTTTCAACATTTTCTTGAGGATTCATTACTGGTTCCTCTTTAACAGGTTCAACTGGTTGTTCAACTTTAGGAGTTGGAGCTACAGTTTCTTGTACTTTTTCTTCCTCTTTAGGTTGTACTTCGATAGGCTCTAAAGTCTCATTAGAAGCTTGTACTTCTTTTTTATCTTTAGTTTCTTTTGTACCTCTTCTAATAATATTTTCAAACTCATTATTAATGCTTTTAATGTATCCATCAATTAATTCTTTTGTTCTAGGATCAGTAACCTCTTTTGCTTGTTGTTCCAACTGGCTTAAAGAATTTTGTAAACTAAGGATTACATTAACTTCTCTTTGCCTTCTATTAATTGCTTCGCTCTCTTCATTAGTAAGTTCTACTTTAGGTTCCTCTTTAACAGGTTCAACTGGTTGTTCAACTTTAGGAACATCTGCTTGTGGAGCAGACTTTTTAATTCCAGTTAACATATCATCTATAGTTAAAGGCTTACTTGGATTCATTCCACTAAATAGACTTTGTTCAGTCACTTTTGGCTCTTCCTTTTTCGTAGGTGTTACTTCTGTTTCAGGTGCAAGTGGTTTTTTAGTAGCCAAATCACCTAATAAATCTTGCTCGGTCATAACTTTTTCTTCTTTTGGCACAGTAGGGGTTGGAGCAATTGGTGGAACATCAGTAGTAGGTTTTTCTCTTTTAGCAATCTCATCACCAAATAAAGATGTCTCTCCATCCTTAGAAATAAACTTTCTTAAAGATGCTAATCTATCTTCTGCAGTATCAACACCTTTCTTTACTCCTAAATCTTGAATAACTGTACGATCTAATTGATCCCTTAGTTCGCGATTTTCTCTATTTTCAAATAGAGCAGAATCCAAAGATTCTTTTATAAAATCTTTAGTTGCGCCTTTAATATCTTTAGCCATAGCTTTCTGTGCTTTTTTAGTTTTATGCTTATCTCTTAATCTTAGCATTTTTCTAGCCACACCAACAAAAATTCTAGGTACTCTAATTGGTTTAGGCTTAACTTTTGAATTAGCTGCCACTTTTGCAATATCATCTTCTAATAATACCGCACCATATTTAGCTAATTTCTTTCCATATTTAGCTACTTCATCATATGCTAAAGCTATTTCAGAGTCAGTTATGTTGTCGCCTTTTTCTTGAGCATAACGTATTTCGTTTGCCTCTTTTAAAGAACTACGCATTTTTCGATAATTTTCATTATATTTTCGATATGCACGGTCCATTCTTTTCTCTTTAATTTTTCTTCTAAGAGAACCAATAGTACGCCCCGTAAGCTTTGCTTCTTTAACTTTTGCTTTTTTTATTTCTTTTCCATCTGCTCGTGAAGGAGTCGTTGTCTCTCTTATAATTGACTCTAATTCTCTATCGTCTTGGTTTGGCATAACAAAACCTCCCTTTCTTATTGTTCGTCATCATCTTTTGAAAGTTCTTTTAATACATTCTTGATTCTAGCCCACTCTTCGTCAGTTTCTACGCTTCCAAGTTTAGGATCTTGTCCTTCTACTCTAATTAATGAAGCAACATATATAGTTACATTACCTGCTTCATCTGTTTCGTTTTTAGTGTATACAACATATTCTTTTTTAGTATCAGTAAATTCAAATGTTAATAACACTTCTACTTCATCTATAGATCCATCCTCTAAAACGATTGACATAATCTTTTTATCTTCTGACATTATAATTGTCCTCCTTTTCATTCTATACATTCTATATATAATTATTTTATCATAAATTCCATATATTTCAACCAAAATTTTATATTTTCTTTTTTAAAATAAAATAACGGCACTCATAAGCACAATATTTTTCAATATACTCATTAATATAACTAAATTTATTCGCTTCTGTAGCTTTTTTATTATTATTCTCATAAAAGCCTTTCAAACGCAATTTGTTATAAGCATAATCCCCTAAAACATAATCAAAATTATCAAAATAATCCGTAAACAACTCGGAAATATCTTCTAAATTAAAAGCATTTTTATAGTCTTTTATTATCTCATATTTATTATTATTTAATACTATCTCCATATTAATCCCTCTTTTGTTATTATAACATTTTTATTATAATTTGTATATTACTTTATTACCTCACTTACAATGTTAGAACTATTCAAATTTCCAAAATAACAATCTGGTACTACTCCTTGTAACAATTTAATAGCAATAGGGATTTTTTGACTAATAACTACTCTTCCCGTTGCTATCGGCATATATATTTGTTGACTAACATCAATATTTACATACACTTTAACCAAAACATTATTTATCCCATAATATTCTATCTCTGTATCTACATAAGATTCTATTTCCCCAGCAATTGATAATTTAACTGGTAACTTAGGACCTAAATTAGATAAAAGGGTATTATTAGTTACAACTCCAATAGGTATTTCAGCAATAATTCCTTGTTTTAATTTATCAATATCTGTATTTATTAAAAATCCTTCTGAGAGATCAATGACATCTAAATTTCCCTCTTCAATAGCTTTAAAATGGCTTAACACTGTTTCTGTAATAGCATTTAAAACATTATTTACCACTATTGGATCAAAATCAACTGATTGAATCTCATCATCCTTATTCTTAGTAACAGCTAATAAATTATCAAACTGCAACTCTTTGATATTATCTGTTGTAACAGCATAATTTACAACATATCTAGCAATTCTTGCCACTTCTGTTTTAGCATATTCTATTAATTTATCTCCTAATACTCCTCCTATAAAATTTATTAAAGAAAAAGTAACTACACAGATTAAAACTAAAGTTATTAATAAAAATTGTTTTTTAAATTTCTTTTTATGGTGCTTTTTTAAATGAATTCGTTTTTTCATATTATCACCTAATTAAATATATGAAAAAACTCTAGATTAAGTATCTAGAGCTTATTTTAATATTTCATTTATATCAATTTTTATTCCGAAGTGTTGTAAAACGAAATAGGCAACCACGGCTATAATTACTAATAAAATAATAGTTATTACAGTAATCAATATTCTCTTTTTAATCGATGATGATCTTTCTCTTGCTTCATCAAATTCAAAATCTTGCTCTGATAAATCCATCGATCTAGTATAGAAAGAATTATCTACTGTTCGCTCCTCTTGTTCATCATCATCATCATCATCATCTTCTTCAGGTATTACTGTACTTACTTTATTATCAGAATCAATCTCATACTCACTAGGAGAATTTACTTGCAATTCAACATTAGTAGCAACTAAGTCACCCAACAAACCTTTATCCTCTTTATTTGCTTCTTCTTTAATATCATTAGCCAAAGTTTTAGAAGTAATTGTATTAATTAATTCCTCTAATCCCTCATATTCATCTTTTTCTTCCTCTTCTTTTTTATTAGATAAATATTTTTTATTTAAATCTGATAAAACATTATACTCTTCACTTTTTAATTTTCTTTTCTTTTCAAGTTCATCAATTTCACTACGATTTTTTCTTGCTTCTTCTAAGATACTATTAATATCAAATACTTTTTCTTCCTCTTCCTCTACTATTTCTTCTTTCTTTTCTTCTTCATTTTGAAGCAAACCTTGATAGTCTTTTAATTGTTGATAACTTTCACGACTTTTTTTAGGTTCATTTAAAGATGATAGTTCTATTCTAGTCTGAGTATTAAAATCAACTAATTCTTCAAAACCAATCTTATTATTTAAGTCGTCATATAAATGCTTGTTTCTAGATAGTCTACTATGCTGCTGTATTTTTTTTTCAGAAGACTCATCTACATTATATCTATCTAAGCGGCTTTTCATTGTACCACCCCTCTACTATTCTAATTTTATCATATTATGTCAAAAAACAAAACAGTTCTATCAATTATTGAGTAAATTAATGTAAATATCTACTAGTATTTTTACATTATTTATTATATACTTTTAATTGAAGGAGCGAAAAATTATGAAAGCAAAAGTTAACAAAGATATATGTATTGGTTGTGGAGCTTGTCAAGCTATCTTACCAGATGTATTCGAATTAGAAGATGATGGACTTGCCACTTGCAAAGAAGAAAATATTACTGATGATAATAAAGATGAAGTACTAGACGCGAGTGATAGTTGTCCAACTGGTGCTATTGAGGTTGAAGAATAAAAATACTAGATTATCTAGTATTTTTTTGTTGAGTTAATGCATATAACTGTTTAATTTCTTTAGGATTTAAAGGACGATATTCTCCAGAATTTAATCCTTTTAAATCTAAAAACGCTATTTTCTCGCGTTTTAATTTTAAAACTTCATACCCTAATGTTTTAAACATATTTTTTACTTGATGATTTCTGCCTTCATGAATAATTATCTCTACAATGGATGTTTTATTCTGCTTATCAATTTTTCTTACCTTTACTTTAGCTTTATCAGTTTTTACTCCATCTATTACTACACCTTTTTTTAATGCCATAATGTCACTTGGTAATAAAAAGCCATTAATTTTAGCAATATATACTTTGTCAATTTCATTTTTAGGATGCATCATATAATTAGCAAACTCTCCGTCATTTGTAAGTAAAAGGACCCCTGTAGTATCATAGTCGAGTCTTCCAATAGGATATATTCTTCTATTATCATCAATGAAATCAATAACTGTCTTACGTCCTTTATCATCATGAGTAGTAGTTACTACACCACGAGGTTTATTAAGTAAATAATAAACTTTATCTTCTTTATTTAATTTTAATCCATCTACTTCTATTTCACTATTATCATTAACTTTATAACCTAGTTCCGTAATTACTTCCCCATTCACTTTAACTTTTCCTGCTACTATTAACTCTTCCGCTTTTCTTCTTGAAGTTAACCCACTTGCAGCAATAACTTTTTGTAAACGTTCCATTTCAACCACCTATGGGAATTATACCTTTTTTTTTAACCAAATACAACACTTACTAAAATTATACTAACAATAACTGCCACTAAATCGGTTAAAAGTCCTGCCCACATCGCATGACCAATCTTTTTAATACCAATACTACCGAAATAAAGTGATAACACATAAATAGTTGTGTCTGTTGACCCCTGAAGAGTGGCTGCTAATCTTCCAATAAAGGAATCTACTCCAAAAGTTTTAATAAGTTCGATCATAACTGCAAAAGAAGCATTACCTGATATTGGTCTTATTACCGCCATTGGAAGTATTTCTACTGGTACTTTTATAAAATCAAAAAAAGGTTTCATAGCTAAAAAAATATGATTTAATATATCGCTTTTTAATAATATATTAGTGGCAAATAACATAGCGACCAAATATGGTAATACTGAAATTGCTAACTCAAGACCTTCTTTTGCTCCACTTACAAAGCTATCATAAATTGGTACCTTTTTTCTAATAGCATAAATTATTATTAACAAAACTACTAACGGAATTAAGAAATTACCTATTTTAATTAGTATCATTATCTCTTCCTCCAAAATTTATATAGTATCCTATCCATCACTAATCCAAAGATAGTAGTAATGATCGTTGCAGTTATAGTAGTAGATAAAATCATAGTAGGACTTACTGCCCCATACATACTTCTAATAGCAATAATATCAGTAGCAATTATAGTAACTCCGCTGGTATTTAAAACCAAAAAAGTAATCATACTTCTAGTAGCAACTTTTTTATCTTTATTAAGTTCATTTAACGATTTCATTGCTTTTAATCCGAAGGGAGTAGATGCATTATGAATACCTAACATATTAATAGTTAAATTAGATGCAATATATCCGAGTGATTCATGACCTTTTGGAATATCTGGGAATATGATTCTAAATAAAGGCATCATAAAATTAGCAATTTTATCTAATAATTTAGCATCTTTAGCAATATTCATAATTCCACTCCAAATAACCATTAATGGTAACATCGATAAAAATATTTCTAGAATTTCACTAGGATAATTTATTATTTCATTATTTATCACTTCCACATTACCACTAAAAAGAGAAAAGAGTATTCCAACTATGATAAATACTCCCCATATTTTATTCATCATTTGTATCACCCAAAAATTGATTTGAAAAACGATGCAATTTTTTCAAAAATATTTAATTTCTTATTTTCATCCACTTTAACAAAAACTGGTTCCCTAAAAATTTCATCTTCGTCCAAAGTAACGATTACTTCTCCTACTTTATCCCCATTTTTATAATCTTTTAATTTTAAAATTTCCACAACAGTTGTTAACTTTTCTGCTTCCGCATCAGTAAGTGGATAAGAAAATGATTCTTTAACATATATTTCATCTTTATAAAATTTATCATCAATATCAAAGTTATCTTTATCCACAATTAAATAATTTTTATAATTATTAAAACCATATTCATACATATCCTCATGCGATACATATTCATTAGGATCATTTAAAGTAACTGCTGTTAAATTCAAATTATCTTTACTTGCAGTAGTAACTAGAGTTCTTCCAGCACTAGGAGTGTAACCAGTTTTACCACCAGTCGCATATTCATAAAGAGTTAATAACTTATTACGATTATTCCAAACATAACTCTTTTTATCCGTCTTAACCTCCCACTTTTTGGTGCCAGATATTTCTCTATATGCATCTAACGTATTAGCATAACTTGATAAAACGGCCATATCATAAGCGGTTGAATAATTTTGCGTTACTTCATCAAGACCATGACAATTATGATAAATAGTATTAATCATTCCTATTTCTTTCGCTTTTTTATTCATCATTTCAACAAATTTTTCTTCACTACCACCTATGTAAGTACCAATTACTATAGCCGCATCATTACCACTTCTTAATAAAAGCCCATATAAAAGATCTCTTAAAGTCATTTGTTCTCCGAGCTCAATATAAATATTTGAACCATACATTGTTAATACTTCTTCCCCTACTGTTACCACATCATCTAAATTACCATTCTCTATCGCTAATACTGCTGTCATAATTTTAGTAATAGAAGCAATTAATCTTGCGTTATGAATGTCCTTCTGGTATAAAATTCTACCACTATCTGTATCCATTAAAATAGCTGATGATGCCGTTACTGATAAAGCATTGGATTGATTAGGTAATAATAAGATTAATGCTATTAATACAAAGATTATCTTTTTCATAATGTCACCATTAAACTATATGAAAAAAAGGAACTAGTTAGTCCCTTTTATTTCGTTTTATCATCAAAATAATTTATACCAATCGCTTTTTTTACTTCTTTTATTGTTTCTTTAGCTTTCTCTCTTGCTTTTTGGGTACCTTCTTTTAATATTTCATCAACTTCATTAGGATGTTCTTCATAATATTTTCTTTTTTCTTGAATTGGTTTTAAATATTCTACTATATTTTGAGCTAATTCTTTTTTACAAGCTACACATCCTCTTTTTCCCAATTTACATTCTTCGCATATTGTGGATAAATTATCTTCACTAAATAACTTATGATAATAATACACCATACATTTATCAGGATCCGCTGGATCATCTTTTTTTATTTTATTAGGATCCGTAATAGCACTTCTTACTTTTTCATTAATCACTTCTTCACTATCACATAAATATATTGCGTTTCCTAAACTTTTTCCCATTTTTTCATTTCCATCTAATCCTTTGATACGTGGATATTTTCCTATGATAGCTTCTGGTTCTACTAATGTTTTTCCATAAATACTATTAAATTTTCTAACTATTTCACGACATTGTTCAATTAAAGGAAGTTGATCTTCTCCTACAGGAACTGCTTCACCTTTAAATGCTGTAATATCTGCTGCTTGACTTACGGGATATCCAACAAATCCATAAGTTACACTTTCCCCTTCATTACCAAATATAGCTTTTTTTTGAGCAATTTCTGATTTCACTGTTGGATTTCGATAAAGTCTTGCCATCGTTACTAAATTAGAATAAAAAATAGTTAACTCTGCTATTTCTGGTATCATAGATTGAACAAAAATAGTAGCTTTCTTAGGATCTATTCCTACGGATAATAAATCTATAGCAAGTTCATGTACATTTTTTGATACTTTTTGTGGATTCGAAAAATTATCTGTTAAAGCTTGAACATCAGCAATTTCAAAATATGAATTATAATCATCTTGCAATTCTACCCAAGATTTAACTGAACCAAAGTAATGTCCTATATGTAAATTTCCTGTTGGTCTTATACCAGTTAATATCGTTTTTTTCATATTATCACGTCCTTAGAGATATTTTAGCATAAACTAATCAATATTTCTATATACGTATAAAAAAATATTTTATGGAAAAAATAGTTAACAAGGAGGAAAATATGAAAAAATTTATCTTAGTTATTATAACTTTATTATTAGTAGTAGGATGCGATAGTGTAATGAATAATCCAACGAAAAGAGTTGAAACATTTTTAAACAAATATCAAATCATGGATGAAGAAGTACTAAGTCAATTAGATGATACTCTTAATAATGACAATACTCTTAATGATAATCAAAAAAATGAATACCGAGATCTTATGAAAAAACAATATCAAAACTTAACTTATACCATTAAAGAAGAAGAAGTAGATGGTAACAATGCTACCGTAAAAGTCGAAATCGAAGTATACGATTTTAATAAAGCTATGATGGAAGCAGATGATTATTTAGTAGAAAATCAAAATGAATTTTTAGATGATGAAGGTAATGTCGATAATGAAAAATTTATGGATTATAAAATAGAACAAATGAAAAACACAAATGATAAAGTTAAATATACAATAGAATTTACTTTAACTAAAGAAGATAGCAGTTGGAAACTAGATGATGTAGATGAAGCAACCAGACAAAAAATACATGGTATTTATAATTATGAATAGTCCGTTTAGGACTTTTTTTATGTCAAAAAAGAATATAGTTAAGAACTATATTCAAACATTTTATTTATTAGGTGGTAATAAACTCAAAGAAACTTTTTGTTTTTCTAAAGATATATCAATGACATAGCAATCTACAATATCTCCTACACTTACAACTTCACTTGGATGTTTAATATAGCGATCCGTTAATTTAGAAATATGAGCTAATCCATCATTATGAACCCCTATATCAATAAAAACACCAAAATCAACTACATTTCTTACCGTTCCTTGTAATTTATCGCCAACCTTTAAATTTTCAATATGTAATACCCCGCTTTTTAACAAAGGTTTAGGCATGTTATCTCTTGGATCACGATTAGGTTTCGTAAGGTCATCTATAATATCTTTCAAAGTATATTTATCTATTCCTAGTTTTTCACTATAGAAATTAATGTCCACATTTCTTAATTTTTCAATTAATAATTGGCTTCCTATATCATTCACTGATAATCCTAAACTATCTAAAAAAACTAATACGATATCATATCGTTCTGGATGAATAGACGTTTTATCAAGAGGATTATCTCCATCCATTATCCTCATAAATCCAATAGATTGCTCAAAAACTTTAGGTGTGATACCTTTTATTTTTTCTATTTCTTTTCGTGATTTGATTTTAC
>CALVKH010000014.1 GCA_944332575.1 uncultured Bacilli bacterium
GGAATAATGGACGCATTGGTCTATCGATCATTCTAGCAGCTAATGTTGCATTATCCGTAGGTCTACCTTCTCTTTTAATAAATCCTCCTGGTATTTTACCTACAGAATATAATTTTTCTTGATAAAGTACCATCAAAGGAAAGAAATCAGATAAAATATTTGCATTTTTACTAACTACAGCAGTGGATAACACTACTGTATCTCCATATCTAACTAAAACAGCCCCATGAGCTTGTTTCGCCATTTCTCCATGTTCTACTACGATTTTTCTTCCTCTAAAGTTTAATTCAAATACTTTCTTTTCCATGTTTACCTCCATTTTATGTAAAAAATAAAGACACTAAAAACAGTGTCTACTTTCTTAATCCTAATTTTTTAATTACTTCACGATATCCATTGATATCTGTTTTTGCTAAATAATTTAACAAGTTTCTTCTTTGACCAACTTTTCTTAAAAGTCCACGTCTTGAATGATAATCATGAATGTGTTCTTTTAAGTGTTCTGTTAAAACATTAATCTCTTCTGTAAGAATAGCGATTTGAACTTCTGCTGAACCTGTATCATTTTCATTTTTAGCAAATTCTTTAATAATCTTAGCTTTTACTTCTTTAGATAAAGCCACCTTAATCATCTCCCTTTCTTATAATTCACTATCTACTGAGTAATGGTCGGAAGAATCCATTACTAAGAAGAAGTAAGCATTAATAATATATCTTATTTATATCAATAAATCAAGTATTTTTTTTAATAATTTCTATTTCTTAAGAATGGAGGTAATTCATACTCACTTTCAGAATCACTATCATCCTCTTCATCGATAATAGGTGTTGCCACTTCTGCTTCTTTAATTCTTCTAGTTGGAGTTTGAGCAGTATTATAAAGTGGTTCTTTATTATTTTTATCAAATCCAGTAGCAATTACTGTTACTATTACTTCATCAGTTAAGTTTTCATTAATAACAGAACCAAATATTGTATTAATATCCGTATTAGAGGCAGCACGTACCACTTCTGCCGCTTGTTCTGCTTCAAATAATGTTAAATTCATACCACCAGTAATATTAATGATGGCATCTGTAGCACCAGAAATAGATGTTTCCAAAAGTGGACTAGAAACAGCTTGTTTAGCAGCCTCTATTGCTCTATCTTCACCCATACCTATACCAATACCAATAATAGCATTTCCTGATTTTTCCATAACCGCTTTTACATCAGCAAAATCCAAGTTAACAAGTCCAACTACAGCTATTAAATCTGATATTGATTGCACACCTCTACGAAGTACATTGTCTACTTCTTTAAATGCTTCTAGCATAGGTGTCGTTTTATCAATAATTTCTCTTAATCTATCGTTAGGAATAACAATTAACGTATCTACATGTTTCTTTAACTCTTCAATTCCAGCAAGAGCATTTTCCATTCTCTTACGTCCTTCAAAAGTAAATGGTTTAGTAACGATAGCAACAGTTAATGCACCTAGTGCTTGAGCGATTTCAGCAACCACAGGTGCTGCACCAGATCCTGTTCCTCCACCCATTCCGCAAGTAACGAATACCATATCTGCTCCAGACAAAGCATCCTCTATTTCTTTTTTAGATTCTACTGCAGCTTCTCTACCAACCTCTGGATTCGCTCCTGCTCCTAGTCCATCAGTAAGATTAGCTCCTATTTGAATCTTAACATCCGCTTGTGAATTATTTAATACTTGTAAATCGGTATTTGCAACAATAAACTCTACACCTTTTACCCCTGACTCTATCATACGATTAACAGCATTTCCACCGCCACCGCCTATACCTATTACTTTAATTTTTGCTAATTGATCCATTTCTAATGCGCCAAACATTCCAATTCCTCCTTAGTTTCCAATAAAGTATCCAAACACTTTACTGACAATGGTATCATTTGTTGTTTTTTTAATACTTCTTTTATTGTTCAACATTTCATCTATTTTCTCTTCATCAAACATGGATGAAATCTGATCTCTTAATCTCAACTTTTCATGATAATATTTAATAATACCAAAAGCACTAGAATATTTATTATTTCTAATACCAATAGTAGTAATGTTTAAAGTATTAGCATTGATTCCTAATGTATTTTCCACTACATAGCTAAATCCTGTCAATTCACTAATACCACCTGTAACAATTATATAACTTATTTTTCTTTTTGTTAAGTTATTTATTTGTTTTTTTGCAAGTTTTAATAATTCTACCACACGAGATTCTACGATTTCAGATATTTCATATTGATTAATAATTACTCGATCACCGCTCTTAGTTTCTATTTCTAAAACATCGTTAACATCAGCATATCTTCTACTACAAACAGCAAAATTTTCCTTTAATGTTCTAGAAGTTGTTAAATCCACTCCATAAATATATGAAATATCTTTATCAATATTTTTACTACCAAGTTCAATATTATCTTGTTTTATAATAATACCTTTATTAAAAATAGATACATCTATCTTCTCACTACCTATGTTAATAACTGCCCCTAATTTTTTATCTATATCATTATTTTTAGCTTCGTAATAATCACCAATACTACCAAAAGTGATATCAATAACTTCGATTCCACATGCTTCAAAAATTTCTAAAAAAGGAATAATAGTTCTCTTAGGAGCTGCTGCTAAAACAGCTTTCACTTCAAGATATTCTCCTTGAAGGCCTTTAGGATCTTGAACACTTTCTTTATCATCTACAGTAAAAGTAATAGGAATTATAGTAACAAGACTCTCTTTATCTTGTAATTTCTCAATAGCAGCATCCTCTAAAGAAGATACTATATCTTCTCCTGTAACAATACCATCTTCACCACTTATTTTAGCATTACCAGCTACTACACTAAAACGTCTATCATTAGCTGGTACTGTTACAATAGCCTTATCTATTTTAACACCTATGGAAGGTTCAATTTCTTTTAAAGCTAATTTTAAAGAGTTGATTGCTAGTTCTTTGTCTACAACTAATCCTTTTTTTATTCCTGTCGATCTAACATTAGTAGAAGCCAAAATATTAAACCTGTCATCTAGAAATTCACTAACAACAATTTTTATACTATCACTACCAATATCTATTCCAGTATAAATTTCTCTCATATCATCGCTCCTACTTTCAAAATATATTATACTATATTTTATTATTATTTCAAATACTTTTTAAAAATAAGAAAAAGGTAACTTGGTTACCTTTAACATACAACAATATGATATAAATATCTTAAAAACGTTCCTAAATATGTGCCTATATTAAAAATAGTTAATACTAATAGATTAAATATCATCATAATGATAGGTGAAGATAGTATTAAGATAATATATAATTTGCTTTTGCTATTTTTTATTAAATTTTGCATAGATTTCCAAGTGTAATTCTTCTAATAGCAGTCCCTAAGCTTCTTCCTACATCCATGATTACTTTAATACCTCCAGTAAACGCATTTATAATTGCTCCAGATATATCTAATCCACCAGTTATTGCTAATAATTCACTTTTATTATTAATTGTTACCATATATACCTCCTTAATTACATTTTAATGGTCTTACAAAACCATCTATTACACCTATTAAAAATATTATTCCAGCAGCAATACCTATTCCTCCCCAAATAGATATTCCTCCACCTTTAATACAAGGTAACTCTTTTTTATCGATTTCTAACATTATCTTACCCCCTAATCAAATCGATTATATATTCAAAAATGGTCATTTCTTTAACAATAAATTTTACTTTAATTATATTATTATCAATAAAATTTTTATCTTTTAAATCTATATGTAGTAGAACCTCTTTATAAAACAAAGTATTATTTGATATTATTTCCTCTTTCATACTAGCTACTTTGTATTTATATTTATCATTTTCAATATAAACAGTATTATTACCAGTTATATTTTTCAAATCATCTACTAAAACATATACACTTAATAAATTGTCTTTTACTATACCTTGAACTTGATAATAACTATTAAATTTAAAGCAATGATTTATTATTATTAAAACAGCTATTATAAAAGATAGTAATATTAACCAAATAAGTAATATTTTAGGAATTTTTCTTTGGTATCTAAGTAAATAATCATTAATATCAAGCATAAGATAATTTCTCCATATCTATACTTTGATTAAACAAATCTAAATTATTAAAACGATGAGAAATATAAATAATTGTTTTATCCTTAAATTTGTGAAACATAGTAGTTAATATTTCACGTTCTTTTTCAATATCAACTTGGCTTAAAGCTTCATCTAAAATATAAATATTACTATTTTTTAATAATGCCCTTGCTAATATTATCCTTTGTCTTTCACCACCACTAATATTAAATCCATTTTCTTCTAATAACATTTCATATGACAAAACATTGTCTTTTACTATTTCATCTACTTTGGTAAGTTGAACTACTTTCAAAAAGTCATCATATTCAATGTTCCTATTAAGAATAACATTATTATATAAAGTATCATTAAACAAATTTTCATTTTGTCCAACATAGCAAATTTCTCTTCTAATATCTAAAACATTATAATCATTGATATCTTTATCATCGATAAAGATTTTATTACGCTCAATATCAAAAAATTTAACTAACATTTTCCCAATCGTACTTTTTCCTGATCCGCTTTTTCCAAAAATAATTACTTTAGCTCCTGGTGATATCGATAAATTAATATTATTTAATATATTCTTACGACCATAATAAGAATAATTTAAATTTTTGATATCAATTTTACCTGATAATTTCTTTCCTGTATACTTTTTATCTATCTCTAATTTTTCATTATCAATTTCATATAATTCTGTAACCCTATTTATGGATACCTTCATTTTTTTAACAATAAGTTCCATTTCAATAATACTTTTAATAGGCTCCAAAAAATAAATGATAATACTATGATAAGTAATAACTTCTCCTAAGGACATCCTACCTTCTAATACATATAGTGTCGCAATAAAAATAATGAAAGCAAGCCCTAAATAATTTATAATGTCTTTTATAAAATTTTCTAAATTAAATAATTTTTGAAAATTATAACTAGTATTTAAATAATTATTATATGTAACCTCCATTTTATTAGAAGTTATATCCTCTATTCCTAATGATTTTACAGTATCAATATTATTAATTGTCTCTACCATATAAGAATTGACCATAGCTGCTTCCTCTTGATTTTTAGTAATATAATATTTAAATAGTTTATTAAATATTTTTATTACTAAAAAATATAAAAGAAGCATACCAAGTCCTATCATAGTTAAATTAGCATTGATTTGATATAAAATGATAAATACAAATATAATTAGTACTAAATCAACAAAGAAGGTCATAAATAAACGACTAATTGTCTGTTTAACATCACCTAAATCGTTAATTCTAGAAATTACTTCACCAGTTGTTCTACTTTTATAATATAAATAAGGAAGTGAAATAATATGTTTAAAAACTTTAGTTATTAGATTGTTATCCAAAGTATGATTAATAAAGATGAGCAAATTATTTCGTACTAAATCTATTAACGATTTTAAAACGTAAAGAAATGCTAAAATTATCATAATAAAATACAAATTAGTCTTAGAAGAATAATTAAGTACACTTTCAATTACCATTTGGAAATTAAAAGCTGTAATAATACTGATAATAGTATAGAATAATGAAAAAATAAATATGGATATAAACACTTTTTTATAGCTAAAAAGTACTTCAATAACACTTTTTAATACTTCTTTGTTTTTCTTTAAAATAGGAATTTGTTTATTGGGAATGAAAATCAAATATTGATTTGTAGCAATACGCATATAATCTTCTAAACTATATTTAACTATTCCTTTAGCTGGATCACTAATTGTTATAGTTTCTTTCTTTTTATTAACATTTAAAATTACTACAAAATGTTGATACTTTTTATCTATTACAACATGAGCAATACATGGAAGTAGATCATTTCTTAAATCCGTAATATTACCTTTTAAAGCTTTCGTAGAAAATCCTAACTTTTTTCCAGCATCTAATAGAAATAATGCATTAGTACCTTCTTTATTAGTTTTAGTTAGTTCTCTTAAATACTCTTTAGAAACATTACCACCATATGTTTTTATAATTGTAAGTAAAGAACAAACACCACAATCTTTCACATCATCTTGCCTAACAACTATTCTCTTTTTTAACACCTTATCACCTCCTCAATTAATTATTAACTGTCAAGATTTATTTTTCCTAAAAAAAAGAAATTATTTTTTCAATAATTTCTTCTTTAATTTATTTTTTACCTTAGTTTTTAGTTTTCTTCTACTATTCTTATAATTAGTAACAATGACTAAAATAAAAACAATGATAGCTATTACATAAATATAAACAGGAACACTTTCTGATATTTTCTCAAACTTAGCAACTAGCTTTATATCAGAAGTAACAGGTAGAGAAAAATCATATATTTCATCATCCAAGTACCAACCTAAAAATTTATAATTATTCTTTTTAGGATTACTAATTGGTGATACTACTTCTCCAGATTTTACTTCAACTTTCTCTGTCTTACCATCATAAGAAAAAGTAACAGTATATTCTTCTTCCGTTTCTTCTTCTATATAATCTGACCATAATCCAATCTTATTTTGACGGGAATTATTTTCTACTTGTTGTAATTCATCAGTATAAGTATAATCACCATAAATATATGCAATCTTAGCATAACCTAATCTAAGTAATTCTTCCTGTAAAAAGTTGTTATCATAAAATACCCACACTAAATGACGATCATATTTATCTTTCTTATCACTACCGTCATCATATTCTAAAACAATTTTAGAGGCATTAGTTAATTTCTCACAAGTATAATTACTAGCCTCTTTACCAAAAGGTTCTTCTTCTTTCGTTGGATGAACGGTCTCTGGTGTATCCACTGCTAAAAACCTTGCTGTAATCTCTTCCTCATTTAAAATAAATTTAGCTGTATCCCCATCTACACATTTAGAAAAAGTTACTTCAACCTTTTCATTAGCATATACTGGAGTAATTACTAATAAAAATAAAATAACCCCTATGAATATTCTCTTCATTATTACCACCATTATAATTATATCGCATTTTTCAATTTAAATAAAATAAAAAACAAACTAAAAAGTTTGTTTCTATTAGAGATTACCAAGAACCTCCTCCACCTCCACCGGAACCTCCTCCAGAGAATCCTCCTCCAGAAGATCTACTACCACTAGATTTACTACGCGGTCTAGAATCCATTGTTCTTTGCACAGAGGTCATAGTTGTACTCATAAAAATTCCAAAATTGTAAGAATTAAAAGTTGTCCTACTATCATACCAAGATGGTGGAGCTAAAGCAATTGATGAAAATTTTTTAATCCAAGTATCTGATACTCCCAACACATAAGTATATGGTAAAATATCATAAAAATAAGTTGGATTTTCCATTACAAGTGCTTCTAAGCGATCTTTTTCTGCAGTCTCTAAAAACACTCTAAATCCTCTTATTTTCCCTAAGATCTCATTACCATACTTATTTCTCTTAGGCATAAGTTTTAATACTACTACCATACCAAAAACTGCTATTAATCCTATAATATAACCAATTAAATACATGATATTTTCTAATAAAAAAGGCAAAACAAACATAAACCACACAAGTCCCCCTATGAATAATCCAGAAAAAGCCGCTAAAATTATTTTAGCTATTCCTTTACCGTTAGGGACTCCATTCAGATTAGTTTCTCTAGGTGAAAGATTAAGTAATACTGAAAAAAATTCTGTAAAGCCAACACCTGGAAAAATTAAAGCAAAGAATAAAATATCCAATTGTCCATATTCTAAAATTGGTTTCATAGTGATTAAGCAATAAGTAATTATGATCATCAAGATAATAAATTTATTTTTAGTTAAAGAACCTTTTTCAAAAATCTTACATTTATTTTTTAACGTATTCACTTTTTTCAAAATATCATAAACAGTAAGATAAAATTTATTATATAAATCATCTTTAGTTACTTCCGTTTTATTTTCAACACTAGTTTCTGATTTCAAATTAAATAAAGACACTTTAGTCGTTTTAGATGAGAATAGCCCATCTAAAAATTTCTTTTCACTTTCATTAGTACCATCATATTCTTTCAATTTCGTGATTTTAAAATCATCCAAAGTACCAAATTTTGTTTCCTTTGGAACATCAGAGATTTTTATATAACCTTTATTAGCTAAATATATAAGTAGTGAAACAACATCTTGACTATCTGCTTCACCTTTATATAAAAACCCAACATCCAAACTATTAAAACCTTCTGGTGGATAAAATTCTACTGTTTCAACAACTTCTTCATCACGACCATATCTGTACCATAAGAAAGCACAAATTATCAAAAATAGTATTGGTATTATAAAATATACATAATCCCATAAATTAACATCAAGTCCTGCTCCTACAAAATATCCTTCTGGTAATTCACATCTTACCGTTAAAGCTTCTCCAGGTTCTAAAACACTAGTATAACTTCCTATGATAGTATTATTAGAAACTTGATATCTTACATAAACATTATCAGAAGAACCATACCTTCCAGAAGAAAATCCTAATTTACTCTCATCAAAATCCTTAGGCATCTGAATAGTAAAACTAATATTTTCAATAGTTGTATCCCAGTCAGTACCAATAATATTATAGTATAATTCATCACTTTCTTTTAGTGGATCCTTACCAATATTATAAGTATATTTTATAACGTATTGTTGTAAACCTGTAAGATAATAATCGCTAGATCCTATCTTTATTTTATATTCGCCACCAGTTTTTGAAGTCTGATATTTTTCATTCACTGAAACATTAGACACTTGAGCTTTATTAGTTGTTGTTGTTCCATCTAACCTTTCAACTTTATTTTTTAATGGAATAGTTCGATAGATCCCATGTTTAGGAGCATTAAAATAAACTGTAATATTTTCAGTTACATCAAAAGTATTATCCTCATTTACTATGATATTAACATCATATTTATTAATCACATAATCATATTCATAACCCGAATAAGCACTTGTCTTAGTTGGTATAAAAATAATTAATGTTAAAACAAATAAAATAATTAAATTGAAACACTTTTTCATTTTGCTCCACTAAAATTTTACTTTTACATTTTCACGTTCATTATCACTAGTTTCAAACATTACTTTAGAAGTATACCCAAACATTTTAGCAAATAAATTACTAGGAAACATCTCAACTTTGTCATTAAACATTTTAACTACACCATTATAGTATTTTCTAGAATTAGCAATATCTTCTTCTACCTTAGACAATTCATTACTTAAATCCTTAAAATTGGTACTTGCTTTTAATTCTGGATAACTTTCCGCTAAAAGCATAATATCCCTAATTCCTCTACTTAATTCATTATTCGCCTTAATCTTATCATCGCTACTCATTTTATCATAAGAACTATTTCGAAGATTAATTACGTTTTCCAATGTTTCCTTTTCATGTTTAGCATATCCCTTTACTGTCTCAACTATATTAGGTATTAAATCCCATCTCTTTTTAAGATAAACATCCATAGTTGCAAACGCTTCTTTCACTCTATTGTTTAATTTAACAAAACTATTATATGTTGCAAAAGCATAAATAAGAATTATAACAATAATCCCAATAATTATATAAATCCACATAAACATTCCCTCCTATTAAAAATTATAATTACTTAATTGAAACAAAAAACTCCTCTCACCTCCAAAGAAATATTTTAACTAAACTATTAATAAAAAATTATTAAAGTTTGCTACTATAAATCAAGTATACCATAAAAAACTATTTTTAAATATTATAATTTACTTACAAAAAAACTAATCCTAAGGATTAGTAAAGTTTTTTCTTAATTCTTTAATACTATTGTTTTTTGCATAATTAGATACAGAAGTAAAATTTTCATCATAATTATACTTAGTTTGACCAAAGGATAACCACATGCCAGACCAACTACCTTCTTCTTCTAATAATTTTTTTACTAAAGGCGTTTCATAAATACTATTACCATCTTGCAATTTTAAATCAACACAGTTTTCTTCATCATATAATTTACTTTGTAAATCACATTCTAATTTATCACAATGGTAGGCAAAATTAGCTTCTTTTGTTTTTCTCTCATCAAATTCAAAAATCAAACTTGATATCTGTTCTTTATCTAATAAACCAGTTAAAACTTTTTCTACAGCCTCATGACCTATTTTTTTCTTATCTTCTTGAGAAATTTGAAATGGTGTTAAATCTCCAATATATATTTCTTCTAATTCATGAACTGCTAACATCATGATAACTCTAAATATATCTACATCATACTGATATTGCGATTTCATAGCAATAGCTAACATCTGAACACCAAAAATATGTTCTGCTACACTTTCTATTCTATCTCTTTCTACTTTCCAATCTTTCCATCCTGTTCTAATCACATCTTTCAACGTATTACATAACACATAATATTTAATAACACTTTCCGCTCTATCCATATTTTTTCCCTCTATAAAATAATTATTTTTATTATATCACAAGCAAAAAAAGAACCCTATAACTAAGGTTCTAATCATTCAAATGGTGCGGTTGAGAAAGTTATCTACAACTTTTCCAAAGTTAAATGATATAATAATCAATCACTAAAATTATTATATCATTATTTTTTTTATATACAATTTTTTATTATTATTTCAAACTTCTAGGTTTTGGAGCAAATGTATTATCAATTCCAAAATAATTAATTATTTTTTCAATATTAAAATCTGCTAAATGTTCAGTTACAAATATCATCTTGTCTAAAGTATTATCACCATCTTGCTTTTCTAAAATACTACTTGCCAAATAACTATCAGTCAAATATTGATAACCATTTAATACTAATAGACCACTTTTTATAAATCTCGATATATTTTCATCACATTCTTTATCAACTAATTCTCCATAATTATAGTTTGGCATAGCTAAAAATTCTAAATCTTCTACTGGCACTCCTGCTTCTTCCCAAATTTTTGCTAGATTTCTTCTAGTTTCATAAATTATTTCCATTGACTTTTTGAAAGGCTCTATTTTATCTTCTCTTGTTATTGGTCCTTTTTTATTATATCTACATATATCTAGCAAGAGCCCACATAAAGAACTATATATATCAAAATTATTTTGATTTCTATCTCTAATGACTTGTTTAATTATATTTTCATTATATCCAATACTAATTAAGTAATTAGCAGCTATTCTTTCATAATATATTGGTGGAAATTCGAACAATGAAAACGGTGGTATATCGCCTTGTAAAGACACATAATGCATAAATTCATGCACAAAAGAAACAAAACATTTAATTGTTCCATCAGTTGTTACTCTAATTTTTCTTATTCCATCCACATCTTCAAAAACTGCTGAATGTTCTAAGCCATCAATACTTTCTTCGAATAATATCCTTTTTTCACTTTTTAATTTAATATATAGATTTGTCCATTGTTCTGGAGCCCTTATACTATTTAAAAAGTCAAAAAATATTTTTTCAAAATTTTCTAAAGATATTTTTGGTAAATCATAATCTGACTCATTAGGTAAAGAAAGTACCAACGCCATGCTTTCATCATTCATTTTAGAAACTATTTCATTAAGATTATCAAAAAATGATAAATCATATTCTTTCAAATAATTTGAAGCGATTTTTAATAAATAATTATAGGTATTAAATCTTTGGTTTTCTTTTAACCAATCAAAAATACGCTCTGAAGCATTGCGATACTTTAAAAAATCTGACAATTCACTAAACTTCGTTTTACAATCAAAAAACTTGCAAGCAATCATAAACCAAAGCATATCATCAGATATATTGTTATCTAACATAACGACAGTATTTCCACTTTGAATTGCTTTTTTTACAAGTAATTGAGTATATAATGCTGGCAATAAATCAGGGTGATTTAAAGATGAAATAACATCGTTATCTTCCAATAGCATTTTTAAAAGATCATCAAAAAATTTATCAAAATCATCTATATAAACTATATTATCATTTTCAGATAAAACTGGTGTCCCAATTGAAATAATTTTTTCATTATAGTCTTTAAATAAGTATTGATTTGATTTTATGATTCCTACAATTCTATTTATATTGACTACTGTTTCGTCATACTGTAACTTAATATCTCCTACTTGTATATAGCTCATAATATCCCTCTTTAAGTGCCTATTACTATATCATTTTTTATTTAAAAGTTCAATATTTTTGAAAAATTATTGATTTTTACAATAGTTATAATTATCTTTAATACTAGTTATTTCTTTGGACTATATTTTAGATTTGACAAAATATATAACCCCTTAGGTATTTTGACACAAGCATCAAAATTACCAGTGGGGATTTTTTGTACAACAAAAAATCAGTCATATTTCAGACTGAACTATATATCAAAGTTCAAATAGTTTGAACCAATTTCCCTATGGTGGGCCTGGGGGGACTTGAACCTCCGACCTCACGCTTATCAGGCGTGCGCTCTAACCACCTGAGCTACAAGCCCAGCTATAAATCAGCTGTACTTCTACATTCTATAATATTTTATTTAATATTGCAAGTTTTTTTTACTTTTTTTAATTATTTTTTTCATATTATATAAAAAGTAAGCTAATTTATGTTTGGTTCAACAAAATCATCTACTAAATCAAAATCATAAAATTGCATATCGATAATAATACTATTATAATTTTCTCTCATTAATTTAGCATAACTTGATAAATCAAACTTAATACCAGTGATATAAGAATTACGATAAGTTAAAGTAGCAAAATTATCTCCAGAGTCAACTTTAACACTATAACTACTTAATACATCATATACTCCTTGATTGTCTATTCTATATTCGTGCTTTTCTTCATCAATTAAAGTACCATTAATAATTAACATATCTAGTGTATCAGTGTTAAAAAAATCAAATAGAATATATGGTTTAGACTCTGTTAATACATAGTAGTCCCCTTCTTTTATATAAGTCTTTTTATCAACAAAATAATATTCTTCCTCTTCTTCATTTTTTCTTACTGTTACCATTTCCTTATTATCATATTTTTTACCTTCATAATAATAAATATCGTCATCAACTGTAACAGTATATTTATAATTAAAATTCTTATTATCAATTAACTCATACCCCTCTAAACTACTAGCAGCACCATTTCCACTTTCATCAACACTAGCAGGAGTCCTTAACATAGTAATTAAAACGGCAAAAAAAACAACATAAAAAGCTAGAATAGCAATTGCTCGATATTGTCTATTAGCAAATATTTCTTTAATGCTAAACTTTTTCTTTTGTGGCTCTTTTTTTTCTTCCATAATTACTCCTCATTAAATACTTTACCAATTAACTTATTTTTATCTACTCCATTTAAATATTCTTTCACACTCATTTTTCTTTTTCCTTCAGGTTTTATTTCTTTTAATATAATTTCAGAATCACTAGTAGATATTCCTATTCCATCATCATAGATTCTTACGATTTCCCCATTTTGTTTAGATGTATAAATATTATCCTTAATTATTGCTGAATATATTTTTATAACTTTTCCATCTAAAGTAGCATACGCAACCGGATAAGGATTTAATCCTCTTATTTGATTATATATTTCAAGTGATTTTTTATTAAAATCAACCAGTTCATCCTCCCTTTTAATAAGAGGAGCATATGTCGCTTCACTATCCTCTTGCTTTATTGGTTTTACTTTATTACTAATAATATCTGGCATTGTTTTTAACAACAAATCTCTTCCTAAGAAACTAAGTTTGTCATGAATATCACCAACAGTATCAGTAAAATCTATTAATATCTCTTCCTTACTAATCATGTCCCCTGTATCCATATGCTCATCCATATACATTATCGTAATACCAGTTTTAGATTCTCCATTCATGATAGCTCTATGTAATGGTGCACCTCCTCTTAATTTAGGAAGAAGAGATGCATGGACATTAATGCATCCATATTTTGGATAATCCAATAATTCTTTAGGAATGATTTGCCCATAGGCACAAGTTATAATAATATCTGGTTTTAATTTCAAGATATCGTGATAATCTTTTCTTATCTTTGCTGGTTGTAAAACAGTAATATTATGCTTTATGGCACACTCTTTAATAGGAGAAAATCGAAGCTCATGATTTCTACCTATCTCTTTATCTGGTTGAGTTACAACGCCTACAACATCATAATTTTCAATTAATCCTTCTAAAATAGGAACACTAAAATCTGGAGTTCCCATAAAAACTACTCTAATATTTTCCATAGTATCACCCTGAAAATATTATATTATAATTGAATTCTTTTGTCTAATAAAAGGAATCTATTTAAACAAAGATAACACTTTTTTTACTTCTTTTTGTTTATCCTCGAATAAATTAACTAAAAAATCATTGGTTTCTTTTTTTATTCTTATTTGACTGTGATTAGTATTATATTGTTCTAACACTTCTCTATATTCATCACCGTAAGCTAATCTTTCTAATATGGGGATTACTTCTTGATCATAATTAAGTGCTACTTCTACTAAATTAGGATCAAGTCCATCATACTCTTCTTTTTTGTCTTGTCCTTCTTCTTGAGTAGAAAACAATAAATCTCTAGAATAAGGAAATAATGGCATCCACACTTCTCCATTAGTGTAGCTCAAAGGTTTCTTATGATCCGCTCCTAAACTTCTTTCGCTATCATACATTTTAGTAGGAAATAAATCAGGTATTTTCCAAACCATTCCATTTTCTGAATAAATTCCATATTTTGAAGCAAGTTCTGAATAAAATACATTTAAACGCAAGCGTTCTTTATAATTAACTCCTTCTATTTTAGGAATTTCAAAACTAATATTATGATAATTACGATCTAATTGATGAGTAAAATAATCACATATAAATAGCAATAACAAATAAGATTTATTTTTATCATAACACTCTTTAGTTGTGTGAAACTCTAAAAAACTCAATAAATTTTGTAGTGAATATTCTCCATAACTTCTTAAATCAGAAATTTCACTATTTAATAATTCACTAACTAAATAATAATTTTTATCTTTAGTTTGAAAAGAATTAGATAACAGGCCACACTTTACCTGTTGTTCAGATTTTGGAAGATATACTGCAGTATCTTTTAAATATGCCACACGATATTCTAAAGTATCTAACCCCATAACTTTACCCAACTTGCTACAAAAAGACTCTGTTAAAAGACGATAATCATTTCTTACTTTAAAATATTGTAATGTATCATAAATGATATACCAAGTAGGTTTTTCTTTTAAATATCCCTTATTAATACTCACTTGTTCTCTTAGCTTTATTTCATCAACTCTACTTACTTGGTAATGATTAATAAAATTTTTATTGATTTCCATATAATTGCCTCTTTTTTTTGCTATATTCTAACATTTACATTAATTTGTGTCAAATAAAAAGTTCTTAATCTAAGAACTCTTCTTGAACTTGTTCATCTATTTCCTTTTCTAATTCTTCCTGATTTACCTCGTCATCTATGATATCCCATTCATCTTCATCTTCATCAATTGCAATTTTTACTTTAGTATCACCTACTATTTCAATTCCTAAGTCTTTTTCAATAGTATACACTATTTTTCCGTCTTGAATTTCAGCTTTTATACAACTAGGTTGCTTTAAGCTTCTAACAATTATTTCTTCGTCACCTGAAATATTAGATTCATTTCTTCTTGGAACAGTAACCATTTCTTTATAAGTATCAGTTTGCCTTACTACTTCTGTTTTAGTATCATTTTGACAAGAATACCAAATATTAATATCATAGCTACCTTCTACAGTAATGGTATCTCCTGACTTATATCCTTTAAAATTATGATTAATAACCCAGCATCCTAAAATTGTACTTGCTTCACACTCAGGAACAACAGAATTCGTGGTAGTAAATGTTTTCTTTCCTTTTCCAATTACCGCTTTAGTAACTATTTCTTTAAAACTAGCCATAATATTCCTCCTCATTCTAATTTATGCGACTAGTTTTAATTTAGTTCAAAAAAATACAGTACATTCATCTTTATGAAAATAATATTATCCTTTCACACAAAAAGCAGCCTATAACAAGGCTACTACTCTCAATCTTTTCTTTGACTAACGGAAATTCCATCTCCGACATCATAAAAAACAGTTTTATATTCATTATTGTCTTTCAAGAAACCTATATATTCTTTTATTTTTCGAACTAAGCCTCTTAAATTTCTTGTCTTAATTTCTTTTTCATCTTTATCAACATAACCATGAAATTTAATGTTATCAGTAACAATAAATCCATCTTCTGTTAAATTTTTAGAAAACTTCTTAAAAAAAGCCATATTTTTGCCTTTTGCAGCATCGATAAATATTAAATCAAATTGATCACTAAATTTCACTTCTGTTGCATCATTATATATTAAAGTGATTCTATCTTCCAAATGAAATTTCTTAATATTTTTTACTGCTTCTAAATATCTTTCACGATCTCGCTCTATGGAAGTTATTTTCACATTTGGACTAGCTAGAGCCATCATAATTGCTGAATAACCAATAGCAGTCCCCACTTCCAAAACATTAGTTATTTGATGCTTAATAATGAAAGTTGTTAAAAAATTGATTCCATCATCCAGCATAATTGGTATGTTATTATCTTTGGCATACTCTTTAATCTCTTTGATATCCGAATGGATATTCTCTACCATTCTAACCATGCTCCTTCATCTTTTAATTCTTGTATCTTAGCCAAGTGTTCTGCATAAGTTTTAGTAAAATAAACTTTTCGATTTTTGTCTGCTACAAAATATAAATAGTCGGTATCTTTATGTTCTAATACTGCTTCAATACTATCTATAGATGGATTTGAAACAGGTCCAACTGGTAATTTCCCTTCCATTTGTGGTCCTCTAGTATTATATGGATTATAAGTATTAATTTCATCTGTTCTTAAATCGCGTTCATTCATTTCTATTTTAAATGCATAATAAGTTGTTACATCACTACCTAAACTCATATTACTGTTTAATCGGTTATAGAAAACACTAGCAATATTTTGTCTATCTTCTGTTGTCACTCCTTCTATTTCAACAATAGATGCTAAAGTTAATAATTCATGAACAGTAATGTCCTTTTCTTCAATTTTACTTCTAAGTGGTGTTAATACTTTATCAGTTTGATCTAACATTAATTTAAAAATATCCTCTACACTTGCATCCTTATTTTCTAAAAAATAGGTATCCGGATACAAATATCCTTCTAATGAATAATAAATATTACTATTTTTTATATCTTCGCTTAAAAACCAATAACTAGCAATAACTCTATCCAAATAATCTTGATCACTTAATTTATTAAAGACATCCTCTTCACTGTTATTTGTCTTATCCGCTATTATGGAAGCTATTTTACGCATATTAATTCCTTCCTGGAAAGTTATACTAATAGCGTCTGGATTGTAACTATTACCTTTTTGTAAAACATCTATAATTTCTTCTAAATTCATACTAGGACTTAATTCATAAGTTGATGCTTTTAAATCATTTATTTTATATATTTTAGCATATATACTGAAAAAATGCGCATTACGAATTAATCCTTCTTCTTCTAATATTTCTCCGATTCCTTTCGTTGAAGTACCACTAGGAATTACTACCATGATTAACTTATCAGAATCCTTATCCATTGGAGAGAGATTAATATTAAAATATACCCCTATTACTATAATAAATAATGCTAATACTATTAATAAAATAAGTGCTACGTTTCTAAATATTTTCATATACTACTACCTCGAACAAATAACGAGCATTACTGCCCGTTATCTCCACTTCCTTCTTGATTAGTTTTCTTTTTAATTTCATCTTGTAGAGTATTCAAAATAGTTTCAATTATTTTCCATTCTTGTTCAGTTTCAATTGGTTCTAATCTAGGATTTTCTTGTTTAGGATCATATATGGAAGCAAATACTTGAACGTTACCTTCAGCATCCTTACTATTATCCGTATAGACGATATAACTCTTTTTAGTCTCCTCTGAATCAAAGGTAAATAAAATATCGCAAACTATTTCTTGTCCTTCATCATTAATTACTTTAAATGTATTGTTATTATTATCCATTATTATCTCTCCTTTTTATCCAAATATGACTGTAATATAATGGTAGCAGCCATACTGTCTATTACTTTTTTTCTTTTTTTTCTACTAGTATCATTACTAATTAGTAAATCATTTGCTTGTTTTGTAGTAAGGCGTTCATCAATTAAATGAACTGGTTTATTTATCTCTTTTTCTAACATCTTTTTAAATTGAATGGATAATTCTCCTTTTGGCCCTATTGTATTATTCATATTTTTAGGAAGTCCTAAAACTATTTCATCTATTTTCTTATCCAAAACAATATCTAAAACTTCTTTCGTTAATCGATCATATTCTTCATTGTGTCTTATAATAGTATAACTGGAAGCGATTAGCCCTGTCGGATCCGATATAGCCACTCCTAATGTTTTACTACCAAGATCAAGTCCTAAATAACGCATTATATTCTTTTGATGTAATCTCTTAATAAAACTTCTAATATTTTACTACGATCGATTTTTGTAATTTTATTTCTAGCTTCTTTGTGGGAAGAAATATATCCAGGATCCCCACTCATTATATACCCGACCAACTGATTGATTGGATTATATCCACGTTCTTCCAAAGCAAGATACACATCTTTAATTGTATCACTTACTAATTTTTCTTCAAATTCTTCAATTGAATATAAATGAGTTGTACCACTTTCCATAAAATCACCTCTATTTATCTTTTACAAATACATTTTAACATTAATCCAAAAACTTATCAACCAGTATATTTAAATGCCATAAAAAATAAGAAAGCAATTAATAATAATAACACAATACATCCATTAATCATTTCAAATTTAGTACTTTTATATTTTACACCTACTGCAACAGTGGCTAAACATCCACCAATTAATCCTCCTATATGAGCAAAATTATCAATACTTCCACCGGAAGCAAACCCTATGAATAAATTAATTATAATAAGAGGAATAATTTGACTTTTTAAAACACTTCCCAAGTAAACTCGATAATGATATCCAAAATATAAAAGTGAACCCATAAGTCCAAATATTGCTCCACTAGCACCAACACTAGCAGCATCATTTAAAATAATAGATAACAAGCTTCCTGTTAAAGCACTCACAAAATAAATTACTAAATACTTCCATTTTCCCATAAAATTCTCTATTTGCGTTCCTATAATATATAATGCATAGCAATTAAATATTAAATGAAAAATATTAGCATGCAAAAATGTTCCTGTAATTAAACGATAATATTCATGATAATTAACAACAAAAGGTCCATAAACTGCATATTTATTAATCATATTATCATATTGACCAAATAATGTCATAAATATAAAAACTAACACATTAATTGCTATTAAACCAATAGTAACAACATTTTTCTTAGGCTTAAATACTTCTTCTACCCTTTGAGCATCTGCTTTATTCTTATGATTTATATCATTAGTAATTTTAATAAATAATTGTAATCCTTCTTCTGAGAATTTTAATTTTTTATTAATATCAGGAAAATATTGATATAAGAAATCATATTTATTAATATCTTTTTCATCATATAAATAAATACAATCTATATCTCCCGTATCGGCTAAATCTACATTATCCCCCAAATCAGTAAAAATACTAAGAGCATTCATTTTTAAAGAAAAAGTTTTCTTTTTTATTTTCTTTATCACATGTCTTGCTTTATATAAATCAAAATCCAATTGTTCTTCATTATGAATATGATTAGAGACAATTCTTATGATTTTATAATCATTTTCTAAGTTCTCTAACCAAATCTCATCTTCAGCACCTTGCAATATAATTGGATTATAATTTTTTTCAGTAATAAAATAATGAAGCAGCTTCATAACGATTAAGTTTTTTCTATCTAGTGATTCATCCATATTCATTCTCCTTCGTCATATTATTATATACTATTTTTCTTAATAAATAAAGATATGTTTTCTTCAAATAAAAAAGTTACTAAGAAGTAACTTGTTCATTTTCTTCTGGTAATAATATAACTGTTGAACTATTTTCAAAATCAAATTTTTTTCTTATTTTATTTAATTTTTCTAAATTCATATTTCTAATAACAGTTATCTTATCAGGAATGATATTCCCATATTCTATTAAATCATTAATGATATTATCTACAGTTATTTCGATATTATCTGTCATAATTACTTCTGAAGATATCCATACTTTTTTACAACGATTTATTTCCTCTTCACTAATTTGACAATGATCAAATTGTTCTTTAATTTTTTTAATTAAAGTTTTAGGATCATTACTTTCTATCCAAAAAGTAATTATTAAATAATCATCTACAATAGTTCTCTCTAAAATTAAGGAATTAAGAAGATTATTACTCATCATATCTTCTCTAAATTTTGAAGAAGAACCAAATAAAATATTTAAAATCATTCCAATATAAATATTATATTCATATAATTTCTCTTTGCTCATTCCTTTAATCGGTAATTTAATTGCATATCCAGCTTTAGGGTTCGTAACATTATGAAAAGGAATTTCAACAAAACTTTTATTTACCTTAAGTGGTTCAATAACATCTTTTACTTTAGGCAACTGAGTCTTAGTTTTGTCCTTTAAATAAGTATTATTTTTTATAATATCAATAACTTCATTAGGTTCAAAATTTCCTCCAATAACTAATCCCATATTACTAGGTTGATAAAATGTATTATAACACTGATACAACTGTTCTTTTGTAATTTTTTCTATCGTATCAATATACCCAGCGATATCATTCCTAATAGGATGATTTTTAAAAAGTGCTTTTTGGACTTCTTCCGTTAATACCCATTCTGGATTATCATCATACATTTTAATCTCTTCTGCAATGATTCCTTTTTCTTTTTCCACATTTTCATCTGTAAAATAAGGATTATTAATATATTTTAATAAATACTCTAAATTTTCCTCTAAATCATTAGTGCCATATACAATATATCTAGTTGCTTTAAATCCGGTAGAAGCATTACAACCTGTCCCACTTTTAGCAAAAAATTCAAAAGGAGCTTCTCCATCTTCTTGTTCAAACATTTTATGTTCAAGAAAATGAGCAATTCCTTCAGGAACTTTTATAAATTTCTTTTCTCCATTAGGAACAAACTCTAAATTAACTGAACCAAACTTAGTAAAGTAACTCATAAAATAGTTATTTTTATTTTGATATGGAAGTAAATATATATCTAATCCAGAAGGAAGTTTTTCATAATATACATAGGTATCCGTACCTATTAACTCTAGTTTATTCATCTTTGTCTATTCCTCCTAGCAAATAAATAGTATCCATTTTAACTTTTTTACTTAATTTCATAATATCTTCTTTTGTTACTTCCATTATTTTCTTTTTACGAACATCAGGAAAATCAACACCTAATATTATGGAAGCATAATAAGCAGAGATAATTTGATTAGGATAATCATATATTTCATCTAAAATACTATTGTATCTAATTTTAGCTTGTAAAATAGCTTCCTCACTAAAATTACCAAGTTCTATATTTTTCATTTCTTTCTTTATTAAACTAAGAGCTTTTTTAAAATTATTCTTAGCAATCCCAGAGGAGATGATTAATAAATTGTCTACTTTATTAGAAGATGATGATATGTAATAGCATAAAGAATGTTTTTCACGAACATTCTTAAACAGTAATGATTCACTTCCACCACCTAGAATAATGTTATAAATAGTTAAAACATAGTTACGCTCAAATTCTGTTAAATCTTTTAATTTACATCCAATAGTTAATTTTGATTGATTAATATCATCTTCTTCTACTACTTTTTTAGCAATGGATCTTACTTTATTATGAATAATGGTTGGATTTTCTTTTTTCTTTTTATATACATTAAATTTAAATTGTTCTCTTACAATTCTTTCTATTTGATTAAAATCAATATCTCCAATAACAAAAATTTCAACATTACTACTTCTAATTAATTCTTTATAGTATTCATACAAACTCTCTTCCGTTATTTTCTCTAAATCTTCAATATAACCAAAACCATGGTAACTATATGGCATTGTTTTATCCATATTTTCTAGCATCCTAATCATACTATATTTTCTAGTATCTTCTTTTACACTCTCAATTTGAATTCTCATATTATTTTTAATGATATTAAAAGAATTACTATCAAATTTATTATTCTCAACATTAGGATTAAAGATAATCTCTGATAAAAATTCCATACTTTTTTCAGTCATACCTTTTTCACTATACTTCTCATTTAAAAAATATAAATTAATATCCGTATTATAATAATTACCTAAACGATAGCTAGTTGAGTAAACACTGGCCGCATATAAATCTTGCGACGCTATGGAAAGATCTCTTTTGGTCTTATATTTTTTACAAGAATATGTAAGAATATCAGATAAAAAATTCCTTTTAGTTATATCTTCCTTTTTTATCTTATCACTTAATATTATCTGAACATTGACTGTTTTAAACCTATCAGTTTTAATCATATGTAAATTATATGATCCCAACTCAACTTTTCTGTATTGCATAATTCACCTCGCTTTATTATTATACTCAACCCTAGCTATTTTATTTAAATAATTGATTCTAATACTAACAAAATCATATCATTAAATCCTTGTTCTCTCTCTTTCGCAGTAGTTTCACATCCTGTTACAAATGAATTAGAAACAGTAAGTACTGTGCTTGCTTTTTTATTTAAGCTATTTGCAATATGAAATAATGCATATGATTCCATCTCTACTCCTAAACAATTTTTATCTTGAATAAGAGTTGATTCTTTATCAACTAATGAATAAAAACATTCACTACAATAGATATTTCCAATATGAATTTTTTTATTTATAGTATTTGCTACTTCTTTAATTTTTTCATTTGTTTCACTATTACCTATCGAGACATTAGTATCTAATCCACAATAAATTTTAGCAAAATTTGAATCACTCCATGATTCATCTACTAAAACAATATCAAATAAATTTAAATCTTCTTTATAGGAACCACAACTACCTACTCTTATTATTGTATCAACATCATAAAACTTATATAACTCATAAGCATAAATGCCAATACTAGCCAAACCCATTCCAGATGGGAAAATAGTAACTAATGTATCTTTATAATATCCTGTATATGCCAACATATTTCTAACGCTATTTACTTGTTTTACATTAGTTAAGAAATTATCAGCAATATACTTAGCTCTTAATGGATCTCCTGGCATAATAACTGTTTTAGCTATATCGTTAAAATCTGATGTAATATGTGCTGTAGCCATTCCCCCACATCCTTTCTACAATAATTATATCATAATTGGTTATTTTTTCAAATTGACTTTTAATATAATAATAGTATAGAATAGCAAATTACAGGGGGCATTTATATGAAGAAATTCGAATGGGACATAGATTCACTCATATCTAAGAAGCAAGAATTGGAAAAAATTGTCAATTTATACGAGGAATTATTAGACATGTATACTTCTTTAATTAGTGACTATGATATAAAAGTTAATAGTGAAAATATTTTTTTTGAGAT
>CALVKH010000015.1 GCA_944332575.1 uncultured Bacilli bacterium
CCGCTACTGTCCCTATGATCATTATTATCCCTATGATTATTATTACCCCTATGATCTCTATTAGTGTGAATCCTTTACTATCCTTTTTTTTCTTATTTCTAGTTGAGGTTACATTTTTTCCTTTTTTTATTTTTTCTTTCATATTTTTTTTCACTAGTAACACCTCATTATCCACCTATTTTATATTCAAATGTATTATATCATTAATTTACCAAAAATAAAAATAAAAAAAATACAACAAATCGTTGTATTTTACTTTGTATATGGTAATAAAGCAATAGCTCTTGCTCTTTTTATTTGTTCTGCTATATGTCTTTGATGTTTTGCACATGCTCCAGTAACACGTCTTGGTAAAATTTTACCTCTTTCATTAATATATCTTTTTAATGTATCAACGTCTTTATAATCAATGTTTTTTCCTGTACACATATAACAAACTTTTTTCTTTTTTCTATAAAATTCTGCCATTGTATCCCTCCTTTTTAGAATGGTAATTCATCATCATTTATTTCTATACTAGAACCAAAATCTGAGAAAGGATCATTTTTAACACTAGTAGTTGGCATATCGCTAGAGAAATCATTTGGAGTTACATCATTAAAATTGTTATTTGATGAACTACTCATACTATTATCTCTACTTCCTTTGCTATCTAAAAATTGTACATTGTCAGCGATAACTTCTGTGATATAACGTTTTTTACCATCTTCTCCATCATATGTCCTCGTTTGAAGACGACCATCAATAGCTACTTGACTACCTTGAGTTAAATAGTTTTTAACGTTTTCAGCTTGTTTTCTCCAAACTACTATATTAATAAAATCTGCTTCTCTTTCTCCTGACTGATTAGTGAAATTTCTATTTACCGCTAAACTAAATGTAGCAACTGGTAAATTAGAACTAGTATATCTTAACTCAGGATCTCTTGTTAATCTACCTATTAAAAATACTTTATTCATAACAATCTCCTACTCATTATTACTCTTCTACTTTTACTATTAAGTGACGAATAATATCTTCATTAATTAATGCTACACGATCAAATTCAACTGTTGCGTCATTATTTTCTGATTCAATTACAAATAAGAAATAATAACCATTCTTATATTTATTGATCTCATAAGCAAGTTCTCTTTGTCCCATTTCTTTTACTTCTAATATTTTAGCATTCTTTGATTCTACTAAAGATTTCATTGAATCAACAACATTTTTAATATTAGCTTCTTCAAGATCTGGTCTAACAATGAACATAATTTCATATTTTTTCATATAACTTACACCTCCTTTTGGACTTATGGCCTCATAAAATGAAGCAAGGAGTAATTAATACTCGCAAGTAGTATAACAAAAGTACAAACTTTTGTCTATACTTTATTTTTAATAAATTTATACATTAAATCTAAAATAACAAATATCTCCATCTTGCATGATATAATCTTTTCCTTCTAATCTAGCTCGTCCATTTTCTTTTACTTTTTGTTCACTACCATATTTTATTAAATCTTCATAACTCATGACTTCCGCTTTAATAAAACCACGTTCAAAATCACTGTGAATTATTCCAGCACAACTTTTAGCACTCATTCCATCTTTAAACGTCCAAGCTCTAACTTCATCGCTACCAACTGTAAAAAAAGTTTTTAATCCCAATAAATCATATGTTTCTTTAATTAATAAATCAAGCCCACTTTCTTCTATTCCAATAGCATTTAGCATTTCCTTTTTATCATCATCATTTAATTCACTAAGTTCTGATTCTAATTTAGCACACATTTTAATAACCTTAGAATTTTCACGAGAAGCATATTCCTTAACTTTTTTTACATATTCATTATCTTCACCTGCCACTTCATTTTCATCTACATTTGCAAGATATATAATAGGTTTTATTGTTAAGAAAGAGAAATTATTTAATACACTTCTTTCGTCTTCACTAAAATCTATTAATCGAAGAGGAATATTCTTTTCTAAATTCTCTTTTGCCTTTTTTAGAATATTTAACTCTTCTAAGGCCTCTTTATCTCTATTTGTTTCCGCTTTTTTCTTAATTTTATCGATTCTGTTATTTAATATTTCTAAATCTGATAAAGAAAGTTCTAAATTTATGATTTCAATATCACGGATTGGATCTACTGAATTTTCAACATGAATAATATTGTTATCATCAAAGCATCTAACCACTTCCACAATAGCATCTACTTCTCTAATGTGTGATAAAAATTTATTTCCTAGCCCTTCACCTAAAGAAGCACCTTTTACAAGTCCTGCTATATCAGTAAACTCATAACTAGTTGCAATCATTCTTTCAGGTACATACATCTCTTCTAGTTTTGCTAATCTTTCGTCTGGTACTGTTACTATTCCTACATTAGGATCAATAGTAGCAAACGGGTAATTAGCAGCTAAAATATTTTTTTTCGTAATTGCGTTAAAAAGAGTTGATTTACCAACATTAGGTAAACCAACAATTCCTGCTTTTAAACTCATATCAAAACCTCCTATAATGTAGGGAATACTCCAGGACCAATTGGTAGACCTAGTAAATACCATCCTACAATTAATAAAATCCAAGTAATTCCCATAATCAAACAACATGGCATTACATAAGAAATAGCTTTTCTTATTGTAATTGGTTCTTTATTTTTATTATAAATATTTAAATATCCTAAATATATAACAAAGTATGCTAATAAAGGTGTAATTCCTTTAGTTATTGAATCTCCTGCTCTTAAAATAAATTGAGCAAATTGCGGTGATATATTAGATTGCATCATAAGTGGAATTACTACTGGAGACAAAATAGTCCATTTGCTTACAGGTGATGTTAAAAATAAATTACAGATTAAAATGACAACTAATACCAAAAGAATCAGTGGTATTCCAGAAAAAGATAAATCTTTTATAATATTAGCGCCAGTTGCAGTAATAACAGTCCCTATATTAGTTTCTCTGAACACTGCAATAAATTGTGATGCAAAAAACAACAAAACAATTAAGCTACCAATATTTTTAGTATATTCTGATGCTTTTTCAATTAGTTGCTTATCACTTTTTATTGTTTTAGCACTAATACCATAAGCAATTCCTGTTACAATAAAAAATATAGAAACCATATAAGTAAACCCATCTTGAAAATATGAATTAGGTCCAAATAATTGATTTAAATAAGTAGTCTCATTCATATCTAAAAGCATACCTGAAGCAGGTAATCCAGGAATAATCATATAAATAAATAATAATATAACTATAATACCTATAATATAAGCACTTCTTAAACCTTTTTTCTCGTTAATTTCTAATGCTATCTTTTGCTGTTCTTCCACTGGAAAAGTTAATTTTTCCAATTCTTGAGTTTCTTCGACTGACATTTTATAACGTCCTAATTTCTTTAAAACAATATTTTCTACTACTATTGTTCCTACGATAGCCATAACAATTGAAAAGGCTATCATAATAAATAAATTAGACGTTAAGCTAACATGAAATTCAGGATCTATTAATCTAGCACTAGTTGTGGTTAATGAAATAAGATTAACTTCCATTGAACCTACAAAAAATGTCGTTCCATAACCAAAAGCTACTCCAGAAAACGCTGCAACAATTCCTAACAACGGACTTCGTCCATTTGCTAAAAATAATAAAGCAGCTAAAGGAATTAAAATAACATAACCAACATCATTTATAATACTAGAAAAAATAGCAACTAATATCAAGACAAAAGTTAACTTTTTATTACTTATATTTAAAGTAACTCTTTTAATAAAAGTATCAATAAGACCAGAAGCATGTGCTACAGATAACCCTATTAAAGCAATTAATAAACTTATTAATGGTGTAAAAGATGCAAAATTAGTTGCCGCATTACTTATGATATATTTAATCCCATCAAAATTCAATAAATTCTTAACACTCACAAAAACCGACTCTAATTCCAAATTTTCGGGACGCACTACTGTATAAGTAGCTTGAAATTGTAAGGCAGACAAAATACAGCTAAGTATCATTGTACCAAGAGTTAATAACATAAAAGTTGTAATTGGATGAAAACTAAACTTTTTTAACCGCATTTTCTTTTTAGTACTCATAAATATCTCCTAACTAATAATTTTTTTAATTTTTTTATTAAATTCAATTCTAGGAATCATTACTACTCTTCCACATTTTAAACATTTTATTTTTATATCTGCTCCAAGTCTAATTACTTCCCATTTGTTTTCTCCACAAGGGTGACCTTTTTTCATTTCTAAAACAGTTCCTAATTCATAATTTTTATCTTGCATAAAATCACTCCCTAGGTATTATTTATTCTTCAGTTAATTTTAATATTTCTAGTATTCTATTCAAATCATTAACATTACTAAACTTTATTTCTATTTTATTTGATTTAATTCTAACTTTAGTGCCTAATTTATCACATAATTGTTCTTCTAAATAATGATATTCATTCGTTTTGTGTTTTTCAATATGATGTTTTTTTGCAAGTTCTTTATCTTTAGCTAATTCTTCTAATTCTCTAACATTTAAATTTTCATCCATAATTTTATTAGCTAAAGATAAAATTTTATCCTCGTCTTCTATTTTGCTTAAAACTCTAGCATGACTCATAGATATTTTGTTTTCACTAATCATATCTTTTACTTTGTTCGGTAATGACAATAAGCCTAACATATTAGTGATGTGACTTCTACTTTTTCCTAATTTATTAGCCAATTCTTCTTGAGTGATTGATAAACTATCTAATAGCTTTTTATATGCAGTAGCTTCTTCAATCGAATTTAAATTTTCTCTTTGTAAGTTCTCAAGAAGAGCTATTTCCATCATTTCTTCATCAGTAAAACTTCTAACAATAGCTGGGATCTTTTCTAATCCTGCTATACTAGATGCTTTAACTCGACGTTCTCCTGCTATTATTTCATAACCTTTAACACTTTTTTTAATTATTATTGGTTGAAAAACTCCATGTTCTTTAATAGACGAAGCTAATTCATTAAGTTTTGACTCATCAAATACTTTTCTTGGCTGATAAGGATTTGGTCTTAAATCACTAATATTTACTTCAATAATCTCCTCTTTAGGAGTGGATTCTACTATTTGTTTTTCAAACTTATTAAAATCTAATTGTTCATTATTAAATAGTTCTTCAAGTCCTTTTCCAAGGGCTCTTCTTTTAGTTGTTTCCATTTCTTTCAATCACTTCCTTTGCTAAATTTAAATATGCTTCTGTCCCTTTACTTTTAGGGTCGTAAGCAATAATAGGTTTACCATGTGATGGTGCTTCTGTTAATCTTATTAATCTAGGAATAATTGTATTATAAACTCGTTCTTTAAAATATTTTCTTATATCTTCTACAACCTCAAATCCTAATTTTGTTCTAGAGTCTAACATTGTTAATAAAACTCCTTCAATATCTAGATTAGGATTCAAGTTTTTTTGAGCCATCATTATTGTATTAAGTAACTGCATAATTCCTTCTAATGCAAAAAATTCACATTGAACTGGAATAATAACTGAATCAGATGCTGTTAATGCGTTAGTAGTAATTAAACCTAATGATGGTGGACAATCTATTATCACAAAATCATATAAATCTTTAATAGTATCTAATTTTAATTTTAATTGTTTCCCTTTTGAAAATGTCGGTTCATCTTTGCTTTTTTCCATCAGTTCTATATCAATTCCCGCCAAATTAATAGTTGCTGGCAATAAGAATAATCTTTTGTATCTAGTAGCAAGAATAGCTTCATTAATTGAACAACGATCTATTAGTACATCATAAACACTTTTATCAATATCTCCTTTATTTATACCAATACCTGTTGTTGTATTCCCTTGAGGATCTAAATCAATAAGTAATACTTTTTTTCCTAATACCGCTAAAGATGCAGAAAGATTAATACTTGTTGTTGTTTTCCCTACTCCACCTTTTTGATTTACCAAAGAAATTACCTTTCCCATCCTATCACCCTTTTCAATAATTCTTGATAAATAATATTCTATCAAAAAATATAAACTTTTTAAACGGTTTTCAACAAAAAAAGATAGAAAATCTATCTTTTATCTTATTCATCTTTTTTTTCAATCTCAATAATAAAGCGATGTTTATTTTCCAAATCTAATTCATCAAATTTAACTTGATATCCTTTATTTTCAATTTCTTTAACAGTGTCCCTTACTATATTGATACATCTATCAATACTATTATTAGTTATATTTTTCAAGCCTTTAAAAGAATAATAATTATCATCTGGTTCAGATAAATCTAACATTTCTATTTCTGATCCTTTTTCTTGTTCTTTCGTCTCTTCTTTGGATGTTTCAGTTTTATTTATTCCTTTTAAAAGATCATCTAAATTTAATCTTGGATAGTCTTCACTAGCATTAGTAGCGCTCTTATCTTCAGAAATCATCTTCTCTTCTTTATTATCTATCGATTTATTTTGATCTACAGAATCATCTTTATTTTCTTTATTTTTTTGTTCTTCTTTAATTAAATTTTCTAAATCTTTAACCGATAGACGTTTTTCAATAATTAAATCTGTTAATCTGTCACGTTCTTCTTCAGAATCAACATTTAATAAAGTCCTTGCATGCCTTTCAGAGATTTGCTCATTTAATAAAGCATCTTGAATTTTAGTAGATAATGTCAATAAACGTAATTTATTAGAAACAGCAGATTGTGATTTTCCCATTGTTTTAGCTAATTCTTCTTGTGTCATATTGTCAATATCAAGAATTTTTTGATAAGTTCTAGCTTCTTCTATTGCTGTTAAATCTTTTCTTTGCAAATTTTCAATAAGAGCAACTTTTGAACTTTCTTTATCATCAAGATTTCTAATTATTGCAGGAATTTTAGTTAACCCTACCATAGTAGCAGCCTTATAACGGCGTTCTCCTGCTATTATTTCAAATTTAGTACCTATTTTTCTAACAATAATTGGTTGAATAATTCCATGTTCTCTAATTGATACAGCCAACTCTTTTAACGCTTTATCATCAAAAACTTCACGTGGTTGAAATCTATTAGGTATAATATCATCCAAGTATAAATAAACTATTTCATTTTCCATATATTTATACCCTCCTACTTTATTCTTTTTTACTCTATAATAAATTATATAATATTTTTCAACTTTTTACAACGTTATTTTAAAATAAAATATAGACACTTAGGGTTTTGTCTATATTTAATTAATTTTATTTATAATGGTTTCTTTTTTATTTTATCAATATTTCTTGGATAAATATCATTAGTTTTTTCTTCTTTTAAAATAGTGATAATAGTTCTATTACTATTTTCTTTTGGTAATTTAAATTTATCTATTTTAACTATTTTGCATGATAATTTATTTAAAACTTGTTTACTATTTTCTAATTCTTCATCGCAGTTTGCTTTCATAAAAACCATTTGTCCATTTATTTTTAAAGCTCTTACACTTATTTCTAATAAAACATTTAAGTTAGCCACGGCTCTTGCAGTAATAATATCGAATTTTTCTTCATTTAATTTTGAAAAATCTTCCATTCTTGTATGTATTGCGACAATGTCTTTTAATTTTAATTTTTGAATTACATCATTTAAATAATTAACTCTTTTTTGCAAAGCTTCTATTAAAACTATTTTCAATTTAGGAAAACAAATTTTTAAAACTATTCCAGGAAAACCAGCACCACTTCCTACATCACATAAATATATTTCTTGATCTAAGTTAATAGATTTTACTAAAGTTAAGCTATCATAAAAATGTTTTAAATATACTTCTTCTTTATCAGTAATAGTAGTTAAATTAATCTTTTCATTCCATCCAATTAATAATTCATAGAACTCTTCTAATTGGGCTAATTGGTTTTCATCAAGATTAATTACTAATTTTTTCACTTCTTCTAGAAATTCGTCTTTATTCATTTTATTTGTTCCTCTTTAAATAAACCATTAACATGGTAATATCCGCAGGATTTACTCCGCTTATTCTCATTGCCTGTCCAATTGATGTAGGTCTTATTTCACTTAATTTTTGTTTAGCTTCTTTAGCAATATTATGAACATTATTATAATCAATATTGTCAGGTATTTTTATATTTTCATACTCTAACATCTTTAATGCTTCTTTATTAGCCTTATTAATATATCCTTCATATTTAATATTAATTGTTACTTGTTCTAACACTTCATCATCATAATTTAACTCAATTAAATCTTTAAAATTATTAATTTCTATTTCTGGCCTTTTTAATAAATCATACAAAGAAGTAGTTGTAACTATTTCTTGTGTTCCTATATTAGTTAAAAATTTATTATTTTCTATACTAGGATTTAAAAGATATTTTTTTAATTCATCTAGTACTTTATTAATGTTATTTCTTTTTTCACAAAATAAATTATAGTCATTTTCGCTTATTAATCCTACTTGATATCCATAATCCATTAATCTTAAATCCGCATTATCATGTCTTAATAATAATCGATATTCAGCACGTGATGTTAACAAACGATATGGATCAATAACACCCTTAGTAATTAAATCATCAATAAGAACTCCAATATAAGCTTCATTTCTTTTTAAAATTAAAGGTTCTTTATTATCTAATTTTAAGCACGCGTTGATAGCTGCCATTAACCCTTGACATGCTGCTTCTTCATAACCGCTCGTTCCATTAATTTGTCCAGCTGTATATAAATTATTTATTATTTTAGTTTCTAAAGTAGGCTTTAATTGCGTTGAATCTATAGCGTCATACTCTATAGCATAGGCATATTTATTAATAATGGCATTTTCAAGGCCAGGTAAGCTATGAACCATTTTTTCTTGAACATCATGAGGCATACTAGTAGAAAATCCTTGTATATAAATGTCATCATAATAGATGCTTTCCGGTTCTAAAAATAATTGATGGCGCTCTTTATCAGCAAATCTTACTATTTTATCTTCGATGGAAGGACAATATCTAGGTCCTACTCCTTCTACATATCCACCATACATACTAGATTTAGTTAAATTTTCTTTTATTATTTGATGAGTTAAAGGAGTAGTATATATTAAATGACAAGGTAATTGTTCCTCTACATTATAATCTTTATTGTTAAAGAAAGAAAAATAATGCTTTTCATCATCTCCTGGTTGTAAAATTGCTTGACTAAAATCTATGCTACTTTTCTCTATTCTCGGTGGAGTCCCAGTTTTTAACCTTTTTATTCTAAATCCTAACTTTTTTAAATTATCACTTAAAAACTTAGAAGGTCTCTCATCATGTGGACCGCTTTCTATTTTTGTTGAACCATATAAAACCGCCCCTTTTAAATAGGTACCAGTTGTAAGGATTACAACATTAGAAAGTATTTTTTTATTATCTTCTAATATGATTCCTTTTATAGTATTATCTTCAATAATTAAATCTTCTACCATTCCTTCTAAAATAGTTAAATTTTCAGTATCTTCTAATGTTTTTAACATTTCTTGTTTATAAGTTACTTTATCTGCTTGTGCTCTTAAAGCTCTTACTGCAGGACCCTTTTTAGTGTTTAACATTTTCATTTGTAAAAAACTTTTATCAATATTATTAGCCATTTCTCCACCTAAGGCGGAAATTTCTCGTACAACTATACCTTTAGCAGGGCCTCCTATGGAAGGGTTGCATGGCATATCAGCTATATTTTCTTTATTACTAGTTACAAGAAGAGTTTTTTTGTTCTTTCTTGCACATGCCAAACAAGCCTCGCATCCAGCGTGACCTCCTCCGACAACAATAACATCATATTCCATACTTATCACTTCCTATTTTCCAAGACAAAATTGAGTAAATAATTGATCAATCAATTCTTCTGAATAACTTTCACCTAATATTTCTCCTAATTTTTCCCAAATACGTTTTATATCTATTTCAATTAAATCAGTAGGTACTTCATTTTTTAAGCCTATTTCTACATCGTTAATTATACTATAAGCTTCTTTAGCTAAAGATATTTGCCTAGCATTACTCATATAAGTATAATCACTATTATTTATCTTTTCTAATTTAAACATCTCAATTAATTTGTTTTTTAATGGTTCAATTCCATCAATACTAATTGTATCAATGTATATAACATCTTTATTTTTTAAAATATCAATGTCAATATTAGAAATTAAATCATTTTTATTGATAACGATTAAAGATTGTTCAGGTAATTCACTAATCAATTTTTTCTCATCTTCAGTTATTTTTTCATTATTATTTAAAACCATAAGAACTAAATCAGAATTAAAAATTTCATTTCTACTACGTTCAATTCCAATTTTTTCTACTAAATCTTTTGCTTCTCTTATTCCCGCAGTATCAACAAATCTAAATAAGACTCCCGCAATACTTACCTCACCTTCAACGATATCTCTAGTTGTACCTTCAATATCGGTAACTATTGCTTTATCTTCATTTAATAATTTATTTAAAATACTACTTTTTCCTACATTAGGACGTCCAACAATTGCAACTTTTATTCCTTTTTTGATAATTTTTCCATTTTCTGATTCTACAATTATTTTATTTAATTCTTCTTTAATATTAGATATTTCTTTTTTTATATTTTCATTCGTAATAACTTCAATATCCTCATATTCTGGATAATCTATATTTACTTCGATACTTGCTAAAAGTTCTAATAGTTTTTGTCTAAAATTACGAATAATTATGCTTACTTTTCCTTCTAATTGATTAATAGATAATTTTCTGGCTTCTTCGGTTTTAGCATCAATTAAATCCATAACAGACTCAGCTTCAATTAAATCTATTCTACCATTTAAAAAAGCCCTTTTAGTAAATTCTCCAGGTTCTGCTAATCTTGCACCGTTTAATAAAACTAATTCTAAAATTTTATTAGTAGTAGCAATTCCTCCGTGACAATTTATTTCTACTATATCTTCACAAGTATAAGTTTTAGGTGATTTCATTACACTAACTAATACTTCATCAATTACTTTATCGTTATCAACAATATGACCATAATTAATAGTGTGACTATTCACTTTAGTCAAATCTTTACCTTTAAAAATAGAATTTGTTATAGATATAGCATCTTTTCCACTAAGTCTTATTATAGAAATCGCACCTACTCCTAAAGCAGTAGATATAGCAGTAATAGTATCATTCATGATATCACCCCTTTTTTGCTTATATAGATTATAACATATTTATTTTTTTTTCAAGTGTTTCAATAAAAAAAGAGATATTAATCTCTTGGCTTGATTACCACCGCTCTATTTGGTTCCTCTCCAATGCTTTCTGTATAGACTTTATCATTATCAGATAAAATACTATGAACGATTCTTCTTTCGTATGAATTCATTGGATCTAATTTAGCTTCTATTTTAGTATTAGCTACTTCCTTAGCCACTTTTTTAGCTAAATATTCAATATTTTTTTGATGTTTTAATTTATATTCTCCTACATCTAATAAAAATCTAAAATTATATCCTGTTTCATTATAAATATATTGTTTTGCTACAACACTTATAGCATCTAGCGTACGCCCGTTTTTTCCAATTAAGATATTATTATTATCACTATATAATGTAATAGTAACATCATCATCTCTAATTTTTTGTTCTATATTTACTTCAATTCCCATTAATTTTGTTATATTTTTTATAAATATTTTTAATTCTTCTATTATATCGCTTTTCTTTATTATTTCTAAATCTATTCGTTTATTTTTAAATAACCCTACTTTTTGTTCTTGTTCTTTAATAAAAATTTCTTTTTCTGAAACATTTAAATCATTCAATGCTTTTTCTAAAGCTTCTTCTTTTGTTTTTCCATTATATACATACTTATCCATTTAACGCTTTACTCCTTTTAACTAATAAATTTTGTCCTATAGTGAATAAATTAGTTGTTATCCAATAAATTCCTAGTGCTGATGACATAAATAATGACATAAACACTATTGTTAATACCATAATTTTATTAATCATACTAGATTGACCATTTATATCAGTTGAAGTTGAATTTAATTTAAATGAGAAATAAGTTGATAATCCTACTAAAATAATAATTATTATGTATAAAAAATTACCATTTTGTAACCCTACTAAAGGAGTAGTTCCTAATTGAAATCCAATAAATTTTTCTTCAAAAATTGCTGGTACTCTATTAATAGCTTCTAAAAATGCAATAAACAAAGGAATTTGTAAAAATGCATATAAACATCCAGCCACCGGATTAATATTATATTTTTTATAAATCATAGTCATTTCTTGACTTTTTTTCATAAGTGAAGCTTGATCTGTTTTATCTTTATATTTTTTTTCTAATTTATCTAACTCTGGCTTAGCTTTACTAATTAGTTCTGATTGGATAGCTGTTTTCTTAGTTATAGGAAATGCTATTAATCTAATCAATAAACTCGTAATAATTAATGATAATCCGTAACTTTTTACAAAGTTACCTATTTGAATAATTACCCAAGCTAATGGTTTTACAAAGATACTATCCCATAATCCTTCATAACCTCCAGAATTAATTTGAAAACTTTGGCATGTTGGTAATTTTGAAATATCTACAATATCATTATATTTTTCATAAGCTTTTATTGTTTCCTCGTCTTCTGGCTGACACAATATATTTTCAGTTAAACTTTGGCCAGTAGCAGGATTAGTAACAGCTTTATTGCTTTCAGGATCTTTTAATACTTTGGTACATCCTGTTGAAAATAATACTAACATAATTAATATTATTATTTTTATTTTATTATTTTTTTTCTTCATCTTTTTTCTCCTTTATGTGTGTTATTTTTCTCATTAATTCAATATATTTATCACTAACCTCGTTAAAAGTTAAATTAATGTAGTTCTTCCTTACTATTATAATATAATCTTGATTTTTTGGGTAGATATTTTTATACTTATCCACAATATTTCTTATTTGTCTTTTTATTTTATTTCTAGTTACTGCGTTGCCTATTTTTTTACTTACAGAAATACCAAATCTATAAGTTTCTTTATCATTTTCACTATAGTATATAGAAAAAACATCATTCCAATACCTTTTTCCATTATTTATAATTCTAGAAAAATCTCTATTTTCCTTAACTACATTCACTTTTTTCATAACACACATCTCCATAAAAAGTATATAACAAAAAAGCCACTGTTACCAGTGGAACTATTTATACAAGTTTTTTACGTCCTTTTTTTCTTCTTTTACTAATGATATCGGTTTCCATTCTAGCAAAAAATCCTTGCTTTTTAGCTTTTTTTCTATTATTTGGTTGATAAGTCCTTTTCATTCATTCCACCTCCAAACTAAAATCTACCCTATTATAATCGAGATCCGTTACATTTGTCAATTGTTTTAAAATAGTTATAAACAAAATTCACATACTTGTGGAAATTATTATTAATAACTATGAATAAAAATTTGTGGAAAATGTGCAAAAGTGTCTTTTTTATTGCTATTTATACACTTTTTTTGTTGAAAACTTTGTTGATTACTTGTTGATATCTTTTTTTTACGGTTTTTACTTTATTTTTTCAACAGGATAAGTTAAAATGAAATTGTATTAATTATTCTTATTAATGGGGGGAGTGATAATGATGAATACATCTGTTTTGTGGTCCAACATTTTAGATAAAATTAAATCAGAGATAAACTCATTGTCATTTCAAACATGGTTTGAAGAAACCGAATTATATGATATAAAAAATGGAACAGCTCGAATTATTGTACCTTATGCTATTCATAAAAATCACATTTTATTAAACTACAAAGAAATATTACAAAATTCATTTTTAGAATTAACGGGAAAAAATGTAGATATTGAATTATTATTAAAAGAAGATATTGAAGAAGAGTCTTCAGAAGAAAAAAATGTTATTCCAAATAATACAGAAACTAATAACAATATATATAATAATGATAATCTATATTTAAATACAAATCTAAATTCACGATATACTTTTGATAATTTTATTGTAGGTAATAGTAATAAATTTGCTCATGCGGCGGCTCTTGCTGTTGCTGAAAATCCTGGAAAAATGTATAATCCATTATTTATTTATGGAAACAGTGGATTAGGTAAAACACATTTAATGCACGCTATAGGAAATTACATTACGAAAAACTCTGATAAAAAAGTTTTATATGTAACTAGTGAACAGTTTGTATCCGATTTTATTGGAATTAATAAAAAAGATGAATCTGGTACTAACTTTAGTTATGTTGACTTCTTTAAACAAAAGTATAGAAATATTGATGTTTTAATCATAGACGATATTCAATATTTAGGTGGCGCAACAGAGACACAAAAAGAATTTTTTCACACCTTCAATAATTTATATGGTGATAATAAACAGATAATTATTTCTTCAGATCGCTCTCCAGATGATTTAAAAATATTAGAAGATCGTTTAAGAACAAGGTTTTGTTGGGGTCTACCAGTTGATATCTATCCACCAGACTTTGAACTTAGAGTTGCTATTTTGAAAAAGAGAATAGCTGGTGAAGCTATAAATAAATATATTCCAGATCAAGTGATTGAATATATGGCTTCGAATTTAGGTAGCGATATACGAATGCTGGAAGGTTCAGTTACAAGATTAGTGGCATATTCCACAATTATGGGTGCAGAAATTGATTTAAATCTCGCAATGGAAGCTTTAAAAGATTATATTAATAAAGGAATAAGTGAGAAAAATGATATAAACAAAATTCAAAAAGTAGTAGCAGAATACTTTAAAATATCAATTGATGATTTAAAATCAAAAAAAAGAAATTCAAATATATCTTTTCCACGACAAATAGCTATGTATTTATGCAGAAAACTAACAGATGAATCCTTTCCTAAAATAGGAATAGAATTTGGTGGAAAAGACCATTCAACTGTAATGCATTCCTGTGAGAAAATTGAAAGAGAAATTTCAGTAAATAAAGATTTATCTAAAACTATAGAAATTTTAGAAAAAGAGATTAAATAATATATTTATCAACTATTTTTCCACAGGATAATTTAATAAAAATATTAATATATTAGAGAAAAAATAAGTTTTCAACAATTTCCACTCTAATAATAATAAAAAGTTAATAAAGAAAGAAGGAATAAATATGAAATTAAAAATAAAAAAAGAAATATTACTAGAAAGTTTAAATAAAGTATCAAAGGCTATATCTACCAAAAATTTAATTCCAATTTTATCTGGTATTAAATTTGAATTAAACAACAATGGTTTAACATTAACAGCATCAGACAATGATATTACAATTCAGACATTTATACCTACTAATGAAGATATGACTATAGAAAAAGAAGGTAGTATTATTATTCAAGGTAAATATATATTAGATATTGTAAGAAAATTACCTGATGAATTTATTAATATCGAAGTTATAGATGAACTAAAAATTATTATATATACTGAAAATAGTGAATTTAATTTAAATGGTATTAATAAAAATGAATATCCTAATATATCTTTAGAAGAAAGTAAAAAAATAATATACATTAATAATAAAGTTTTCCACAGTCTTATTAATCAAACATCATTTGCTACATCAGCAGATGAATCTAGACCTGTTTTAACAGGAATTAACTTTAAAATAGTAGGGGATTTGTTAGAATGTAATGCAACTGATTCTTATCGTTTAGCTAAAAAGACAATAAAATTAGATAAAATAGCTGATGAGAACTATAATTTTGTAGTACCAAGTAAAAATTTAATAGAATTTAATAAAATATTAGATTTTGGTGAAGATGATTTAGAAATGCATATATTTAATAATAAAATATTATTTAAATATAATAATTTATTATTTCAATCTCGTTTAATCAACGGAAATTATCCTAATACTTCTAATCTATGGCCAACAGATCCGATTTTAAGTTTTACTGCTAATTTAGATGAGTTATATAATGTTATAGACAGAGCTAGTATTTTAACATCTGATAAAGAAAAAAATGTTGTTACTTTTGAAGTTAGTGGAGATACATTATTAGTTAAATCTTCTTCAGCTGAAATAGGTAGAGTAGAAGAAAAAATGAAAATAGAAAAAGATAATGATCAAGAAATTAAAATTTCCTTTAGTGCTAAATATATGATGGATGCATTAAAATCATTTGAAACTAATTATGCTAAGATATCATTATTTGGAGAAATAAAACCAATTATTATTAGAGGAAAAGAAGACGATACACTTGAACAATTAGTATTACCGATACGAACTTATTAAAAAAAAATCATAAATCGTCATATTTCGACATTATTCGACAAAAAGTATAAATATAATATCCTCCGTAATTTAAATTACAAAATTTAGAAACGGGGGATTTTTATGAAATATGAAATTAATGATGAGACAATGGCATTAATACCGATTGATTTAAACAATACAAAGGTAATAGAATTAACAAAAGAATATTTAATACCTTCATCTACTTTTAATATTATGGAAGAAAATTGTGAATATTATGGAAGTACATATGAAGGTAGGATTAAGGCTGCTCAAAAAATATTAAATTTTAGTTATAAGTTACCACTTCTCATTGAAGAATCAGAAAAAATAATATTTTTTCCAACAAAATCATGTACTAGTGAAGATTGTTGTTGGATAAATCATAATTATGTTAGAAAAAGAGAAAAAGTTGGTAATAATACTAAAGTTATGTTTCAAAATGGTACAGAAAAAGAATTTAAAATTTCTAAACTTTCTTTTGAAAATCAATTACTTAGGGCAGGTATGTTAGATGCTATGATAACTAAAAGAATATTAAAAAAATAAAAGAGGTAACCCTCTTTTTTCTTTTGTATTTTTTAAATATGTGCTATAATATATATGTATGTATAGAGGACTATGGTTATAGGTAAAGGTGGTTATATGGGCATTTTTTGGGGTTTTAAATGATTTTAACTAAAATTAGTTTAATAAATTTTAGAAATTATTCTAAATGTAGTATTAAATTAAATGATAAGGTTAATATTTTTATCGGTAATAATGCTCAAGGAAAAACTAATATTTTAGAAAGTATATATGTATTAGCCCTTACTAAATCATATAGAACCAGTTATGATGATTTTCTTAAACGTAAAGGTAGTGATAGTTATAAAATAAAAGGAAACTTAAAAATTGGTCAATATTCAAAAGAGGTATCTATTTCAGTTCTAAATAACGATAAAAAAGTATTTATAAATGAAACAAATATAAAAAAAATATCGGATTATGTAAGTAATTTGAACGTTATTTTGTTTTCCCCAGAAGATGTGGAAACAATAAAAGGTGCTCCTTCTTTAAGAAGAGATTTATTGAATATTGAAATAAGTCAGTTATATCAACAATACATAAAAAATTATAATGAATACAATAAAATATTAAAAATGCGAAATGATTATTTAAAATTAATTTATACAAATAGCATAAGCGATTATAGATATTTAGATGTACTTACTGATAATTTAATTGAAAGAGCTGCTTATATATATAAAGAAAGAATTGAGTTTATTGAAAAAATTAATAAAAATCTTACTTTAATATATAAAAATTTGACAACTACTGATAATTTAACAATTATTTATGACTCTAATATAGATATTATAGATAAATCAATTGAAGAGATAAAAGTATCGTTAAAAAATAAGTATTCAACTAATTATAATAAAGAAATAATGGCTGGTATGACTTTATATGGTCCTCATAGAGACGATTATCGTTTTTTAATAAATGGTAACGATATTAAAATATATGGCTCACAAGGTCAACAAAAGATGGCAATGATTGCTTTTAAATTATCAGAAATATCGATTTTTGAAGAAGTAACGGGTACTAAACCAATTTTACTTTTAGATGATATATTTAGTAAGTAAGACAAAAAAAAGAGAAATAAAATAATTGAATATATTAAAGATAATATTCAAGTAATTATTACAGCAAATGACACTGTTGGAATAAGCAATAAATTATTAAAAAATGCAACAATTTTCAAAGTAGAAAATGGCAAAATTATAGACAAGGGTGATTATAATGAACGAAAATAAAGTATATGATTCATCTTCTATTCAAGTATTAGAAGGATTAGAAGCAGTAAGAAAAAGACCAGGTATGTATATCGGTTCTACTAGTGAAAAAGGATTACATCATTTGGTTTGGGAAATAGTAGATAACTCTATTGATGAAGCATTAGCAGGATATGCTAAAAATATTGAAGTAATTATTAATAAAGATAATTCTGTTACTGTTAAAGATGATGGAAGAGGAATACCAGTAGGTATTCATCCTAAAACAGGAAAGTCAACAGTTGAAACAATTTATACAGTTCTTCATGCTGGTGGAAAATTTGGTGGTGGAGGATACAAAGTTTCTGGAGGACTTCACGGTGTAGGAGCTAGTGTTGTAAACGCTTTAAGTGAATGGTTAGAAGTAAGAGTTTATAAAGATGGAAATGTTTATTTTCAAAAGTTTGAAGATGGTGGAAAACCAGATGCAGATTTAAAAACAATTGATACTTGTTCAAAAGATAGAACAGGAACAACAGTAACATTTAAACCAGATCCAGAAATTTTTACTGAAACAACAGAATTTAATTATGAAACATTACAAACAAGATTAAGAGAATTAGCTTTTTTAAATAGAGGTCTACTTATTAGTTTGGTAGATGGTAGAGTAGATGACAGAAGTGATAAGTTTTTATATGAAGGTGGTATCACTGAATATGTACAATTGTTAAATAAAAACAAGACACCAATACATAATACCATTTTAGATATAACAGGAGAAGAAAATGATATTTCCTTAGAAGTAGCATTACAATATAATGAAAGTTTTAACTCAAGTATTTATTCTTTTGTTAATAATATAACTACCCCAGAAGGTGGAACACATGAAGATGGCGTAAGAAGAGCATTAACTAGAATTTTAAATAAATATGCTTTAGCAAATGGAATGTTAAAAGAAAAAGATGAAGGACTAACTGGTGAAGATGTAAGAGAAGGATTAACAATGATTATTTCTCTTAAACATCCAAATCCACAATTTGAAGGTCAAACCAAAACAAAATTGGGTAATGCTGAAGTAAGAAGTATTGCTGACAAAATATTTTCAGAATCTTTTGAAAGATTTTTATTAGAAAATCCAGACGAAGCTAAGATAATAGTTGAAAAAGCAATTACAGCTACACGTGCCAGAATTGCTGCTAAAAGAGCTCGTGAATTAACAAGAAGAAAAAATGTTTTAGAAGTATCTAGTTTACCTGGAAAACTTGCTGACTGTTCCTCTAAAGATGCATCTATTTCAGAAATTTATATTGTAGAGGGAGATTCTGCTGGTGGTTCGGCAAAATCTGGTCGTGATAGTAGAACGCAAGCAATTCTACCTCTAAGAGGAAAAATTCTTAATGTTGAAAAGGCTAGAACAGATAAAATATTTGCTAATAATGAAATTCGTTCTATGATAACTGCATTTGGAACTGGAATAGGGGACGAATTTGATATTTCAAAATTACGTTATCACAAAATCATTATAATGACCGATGCTGATGTAGACGGTTCACATATTCGAATTTTATTATTAACTTTCTTTTATCGCTATTTTAGACCTTTAGTTGAAGGTGGGTACATATATGCAGCTCAACCCCCTTTATATAAAATTGATTATAATAAAGTTTCAAAATATGTTTATTCTGATGAAGAAAAAGATGAATATATGAAAACGATACCGGAGGGTGTAAAAGTTACTATCCAAAGATATAAAGGTTTAGGAGAAATGGACGCTGAACAATTATGGGAAACAACAATGAATATTGAAAATAGAACATTATTAAAAATAACAGTAGATGATGCTATGAAGGCAGATCAAGTTTTGTCAGAACTAATGGGTGAAGAAGTTGACCCAAGACGTGAATTTATTGAAAAAAATGCAAAATTTGTTCAGAATCTTGATATATAGGAGGGGGTTAATATGGCTGATAGTTTAAAAGATTTACATTTTTCAGAAGAAATACAACAATCATTTCTTGATTATGCAATGAGTGTAATTGTATCAAGAGCTTTACCTGATGTTAAAGACGGGTTAAAACCAGTTCAAAGACGTATTGTATATGGTATGAATGAGTTAGGTGCAACAGCAAGTTCACCATATAAGAAATGTGCTCGTATTACTGGTGATGTTATGGGTAAATATCATCCACATGGAGATTCAAGTATTTATGAAGCTTTAGTAAGAATGGCACAAGATTTCTCATATAGATATGTAATTGTTGATGGACATGGAAATTTTGGTTCAATAGATGGTGATGGTGCAGCTGCACAACGTTATACTGAAGCTAGAATGTCTAAATTAAGTATGGAGTTAGTACGCGACATGAATAAAAATACTGTTGATTTTACTCCAAACTATGATGGTGAGGAAAAAGAACCAGTTGTATTACCATCTAGATATCCAAACTTATTGGTAAATGGTTCCACTGGTATTGCTGTTGGTATGGCAACTAATGTTCCTCCACATAACTTAAAGGAAGTTATTGATGCAACAGTTGCTCTTATTGACAATCCTGATCTAACAGTGTTAGATTTAATGCAATATATTAAAGGACCTGATTTTCCAACGGGAGCGATTATTCTTGGTAATAGTGGAATAAAAAAGGCATATGAAACAGGTAAAGGAATAATTACAATTAGATCTAGAGCAACAATTGAAGAAATGCATGGTGGAAAAAGTCAGATTATTGTAACAGAAATACCATACATGGTTAATAAAGCTAATATGATTACTCGTATAGCAGAGCTTGTTAGAGAAAAAGTGATAGACGGTATAACAGATTTAAGAGATGAATCAAATCGTAATGGTATTAAGATTGTTATTGAATTAAGGCGTGATGCTAATCCAAATGTAGTTTTAAATAATCTATATAAACATACCGCATTACAATCATCATATGGAATTAATTTTTTAGCTTTGGTAGATGGGCAACCTAGAATTTTATCTTTAAAAGATATGATTGAAAAATATATAGAACATCAAAGAGTTGTAATTATAAGAAGAACTCAATTTGATTTAGACAAAGCAAAAGCTCGAGCACATATTTTGGAAGGATTAAAAATAGCTTTAGATAATATAGATGAAATTGTGCAATTATTAAAACAATCTAATGATGATGAAGAGGCTTGCAAACAATTAGAATCCAGATTTAATTTAACAGAAATTCAAGCTAAAGCTATTTTAGAAATGAGACTTAGACGTTTAACTGGACTAGAAAGAGATAAGATAGAATCCGAGTTAAAAGAATTAGAAACTTTAATTGCAGATTTAATGGATATTTTATCAAAAGAAGAACGTATTTTATCTATAATTAAAACAGAATTAATAGAAATAAAAAATAAATACGGTGATGAAAGAAGAACTACTATTGATTTGTCTGCAATTGATTATATAGAAGACGAGTCATTAATACCTGTTGAAGATTCAATAATAATGTTAACCAATAGAGGGTATATTAAAAGAGTTCCAGCCGATACTTACAAAATTCAAAATAGAGGAGGAGTAGGTATAAGGGGTATGGGTACAAACGAAGAAGATTTTCCAGAAAAAATTCTTTCAATGAAAACCCATGATTATATTTTATTATTCTCTAATTATGGAAAAGTATATAGATTAAAAGGATATGAAATACCAGAATTTAGTCGTCAATCAAAAGGATTGCCTATTGTTAATTTGTTACCAATAGAGAAAGATGAAAAAATTACTTCTACTATTGTTATAAAATACGAAAATGAAGAAACAAAATATTTAGCCTTTATAACAAAAAATGGATTAATTAAAAGAACTTCTTTATTAGAGTTTGATAATATAAGAAACAATGGTAAAAAAGCAATCGTTTTAAAAGATGATGATGAATTGATTTCAGTTAGAAAAACAAATGGTGATAATGAAATAATTATAGGTACCAGCGATGGTAGATTAGTAAGATTTCATGAATCAGAAGTTCGTGTAATGGGTAGAAGTAGTTCAGGAGTTAAAGGAATTACTTGTGATAATTCTATAGTAGTTGGTGCAGAAGTGGTAGAAGAAGGCTCTCAAGTTTTAGTAATAACAGAAAAAGGTTATGGTAAAAGAACACCTATTGAAGAATATCGATTAACTCACAGAGGTAGCAAGGGAGTCAAAACATTAAATATAACTGATAAAAACGGTAAAATAGTAACATTAAAATCTGTGGTTGGAGATGAGGATGTTATGATTATTACAAATAATGGTATTGTAATTAGAATTGCTGTTGGACAGGTATCATTATTAAGTAGAAATACTCAAGGTGTACGTTTAATTAATTTAAAAGATGAACAAAAAGTATCTACTGCCAATACAATTGAACATGACGAAGAAGAAATCGAAGAAAATCTATAATTTATACTTGCAAAAAACAAAAAAATATATTAACTTATATATAGCGCAATAAATATATTGGAACCAGGTCAGGATCGGAAGATAGCAGCCTTAACAATTCCTATTTATGTGCGCTATTTTTTATGGAGTGTTATCATGAATAATAATGAAATTTTTATGAGATTAGCCTTAAAGCAGGCAGAACTTGCAAAAAGTGAAAATGAAATACCTGTAGGCGCTGTAATCGTAAAAGATAATAAAGTAATTGCTACTGCTTATAATCAAAAAGATAAAAAAAAGTTAGTTACTAAACATGCGGAACTAATCGCTATTGAAAAAGCTAGTAAAAAATTAAATGATTGGAGATTAAATGATACAGAAATTTATGTAACTTTAGAACCATGTCCAATGTGTGCTAGTGCGATTCAACAATCACGTATAAAAAAAGTTGTTTATGGTTGTGATTCTAATACTATTGGTAATAAGCAAATAATTGAACAAATATTGCAAAATAATAATTATAATCACCAAGTTATGATAGAAAATGGTGTTTTAGCTGATGAATGTTCACTTATTATTAAAAAATTTTTTATAAGTAAAAGATAATTATATAATGTTTCACGTGAAACTATTAATTATCTTTTTTATTATGTTTCACGTGAAACATTTATTAATTTTATAAAATATCATGTAATTATATGCAGTTAATCATTCGAAACTTACCAATATCTATATAATATAACAAATTATTTCCCGGGAAATAATTTCAAACAATAATTTAATATTAAATACAGTAATAATTATGATACAAAAATGTATTAATGTTTTTTTTAAATAAGAATTTGATAAATTTTAAAATA
>CALVKH010000016.1 GCA_944332575.1 uncultured Bacilli bacterium
TGAACTTTCTGGTAAAAATCCAGAAGATCTAATGGTTGGAGTAAGAGATACAGTAGAAGAGGATAAATATAAAAGAAATCCTGGGGACTTTGTTTTATGGTTTACTACTAGTAAGTTTGAAAATCAAGATATGAAATGGGATTCACCTTGGGGAGTAGGATATCCCGGATGGCATATCGAATGTAGTGGAATCAGTGGTAAATACTTAGGTGAATACTTAGATATACATTGTGGTGGTGTTGATAATATTTTCCCACATCATACTAATGAAATTGCTCAAAGTGAAGCTTATTTTGGACATAAATGGTGTAATTATTGGGTTCATGGAGAACATCTTAATGATCAATCTGGTAAAATGAGTAAATCTAAAGGAGAATTCTTAACAGTTTCTTTATTGGAAGAAAAAGGTTATAATCCACTTAGTTATCGATACTTTTGTTTAAATAGTCATTATAGAAATCAATTAACTTTTACTTGGGATGCTTTAAAAAGTGCCGAAACTGCATATACTAAATTGAAAAATAAAATTAAACAATTAGATAGGACTCCTAATTTAAGTGATAAGAAATTAGATTTTTATCAAAATAAATTTAAAGATGCTATTGGTAATGATTTAAATACTTCTTCCATGATAACTTTAGTTTATGATGTTTTGAAAGATGAAGAGTTATCTGATTTTACAAAATTATATTTAATTGATGATTTTGATAAAGTTTTATCTTTATCTTTGATTGAAGAACCAAAAGAAGTTAGTGAAGAACTAGAAGAATTAATTTTAGCAAAAATTGAGGAACGAAATAATGCTAAGAAAAACAAAGATTTTGTTTTAGCAGATAAAATAAGAGATGAATTATTTGAAAAAGGAGTAAAACTTATTGATTCAAAAGAGGGTACTACTTATGAATTAATATAAAAGGAGGATGAAGAAACAAATGGATTATTATAGTTTAAGTTATTTATTGATTTTTGCAAGTATATTAATTACTATCATTGCTCAAATTTATGTAAATTCTTCTTATTCAAAATATAAGAAGATAAAAAATAGTAAAGAGATAACTGGTGCTGAAGTAGCAAGAGAGATTCTTGATAAACATGGATTAAGTAATATATATGTTACTGAAACTAGAGGATTTTTATCTGATCATTACGATCCTACTAGAAAAGTAATAAGATTATCTAAGGAAGTTTATAGTGGTACTTCAATAGCATCAGTATCAGTGGCAGCACATGAAGTTGGTCATGCAATTCAAGACAAAGAAGGATATGGATTCATGCGATTTAGAAGTGCTATGTTTCCTTTAGTAAATCTTTCTTCTAAAGCTGGATATTTTGCTATTTTGATAGGTATAATTTTTAGTATTACTGATTTAATTTGGATTGGTATTGCTTTAGAAATGGTTATTCTTTTGTTCCAACTTGTAACATTACCGGTAGAACTTGATGCATCAAAAAGAGCAAAAGAAGAAATTGCAAAAAATGATTTTTTAGTATCAAACGAACAAATAGGTAGTGAAAAAATGTTAAGGGCTGCTGCTTTTACTTATGTAGCTTCTCTATTAACTACCTTAATAGAAATATTTAGATTAATATTAATTGCTAGAAGTGATGATTAGAAGCTCATTATAAGCTTCTTTTTTGTTGCTATAGATTTTTTTTTAAAATCAGTGTAAAATTAACACGAGGCGATGAAAAGTGACTGTTTTAGAAATAAATGTTTTAGTACTTGCTTATTTGGGGGATACCATTTATGAGAATTACGTAAGACGATTTCTTATAAATAAAAACATAGCTAATGTTAATGATTTACAAAAAGAGTCAGTAAAATATGTTAGTGCTGTCAATCAAGCAAAATTTATAAAAGAGTTAATAGATGAGGATTTTTTTACTGCCGAAGAACTGAATGTAATTAAAAGAGCAAGAAACTATAAGAACAATTATCATCCTAAAAATTGTGATATTGTTACTTATAAGTATGCTACTGCTTTAGAAGCTTTAATTGGTTATTTAGATTTATCTAAAAATAATAAGAGGATAGATGAAATAATGGAGAAAATTCTATATGAATAAGAAATTTATTAGTTATTGTTTTTTGTTTTTAATTCTTTTTATTTTTTTTATATATTGGATGATACCTGTTAAAAGTTATAGTGCTAAAGATTTTGGAATAGAAATTTTGATTTCACCTAATGATTATGATAATGATGGTATAGATGATTATACAGATATTATGTTAGGAGCAAGAATGGATGCTCTAAATAGGCCTAAATATAATAGTGATTATGTAGATGGTGGATATCCTAGTGATGATGTTGGTGTGTGTGCTGATGTTATATGGAGAGCATTTAAAAATGCTGGCTATATTTTAAAAGATATGATTGATGAAGATATCAAAAATAATCCTAGCGATTATCCTGGATTGGATGGAAGAGCTGACCCCAACATAGATTTTAGAAGAGTTAGAAATTTAAAAGTATTTTTTGATAAATATGCTACTCATCTAACTTTAGATCCATATAAGATAGAAGAATGGCAACCCGGTGATATTGTGGTTTTTGGTAAGAATTATAATCATATAGGCATTATTTCTGATAAACGTAACAAAGATGGAATTCCATATTTAATCCATAATGCCGGGCAATATCATAGAGAAGAAGATGCCTTAATTAGATGGCAAAAGAGAAATACAATTACAGGTCATTATCGTTGGAATGGAGGATATTATGATAGTATATGGTAAAAATGTAGCTAAAGAGGTTTTAAAAAATAATAAAAAAATAGAAAAAATTCTTTTACAAGATAATTTTGATGACAAAGAAATATTACAATTAATAGAAAATCAAAAAATTTATCCACAAAGATTGGGGAAAAAAGAATTTTCAAAATTTGATAAATATTCTAGTCAAGGTATAATTTTATATATCGAAGATTTTAAATATTCTGATATTGAAGATTTTACTTGCAATGATTCTTCGGTAATAGTCATATTAGATCATTTGGAGGATCCTCATAATCTTGGTGCAATTGTTAGAACTTGTGAAGCAGCTGGTGTGGATGGAATTATTATACCTAAAGATAGAAGTGTTGAAGTGAATTCTACGGTTATGAAAACTAGTGCAGGTGCTTTGGAAAATATGAAAATAGCTAAAGTTACTAATCTTAACCAGACAATTAATAAATTAAAAGATAAAGGATACTGGATCGTAGGTACTGATATGGAAAATAGTACTGATTATAGAAAAATTGATTATACTGGTAAAATAGCTCTAGTGATTGGTAATGAAGGCACTGGTATGTCTCGTCAAGTAAGAGAGTCGTGTGATTTTATTGCTAGTATTCCAATGTATGGTAAAATTAATAGTTTAAATGCATCGGTTGCAGCAGGAATAATGATATATGAGGTGATCCGAATTAGAAATTAAGGAGGATTATGTATAAAAATGTTAATGATTATGAACTATTATATTTAATAAGTGAAAGTGATGAAGAAGCTTATAATAGTCTATATAAAAAATATGGTGAAATGATAAAAATGGAAGCTAAAAAACTTTATTATAGTTATCGCTACTTAGGAATAAGCTGGGATGATATTTATCAAGCAGGATTATATGGACTTAATTCAGCAATTAAAAATTTTGATGAACATAAAGGAGTTCTTTTTTATACTTATGTTAAAATTTTTGTAAAACATGAGTTTCAAACGTTAATTCGTAATCATAGTAGAGAAAAACATAATGTTTTATCCAATAGTATTTCTTTAGATAAAGAAATAGATGATGATGGCAATTGTATTGATAGCTTAATAGATGCTAAAGTTAATAATATAGAAGAATTTTATGCAAACGAACGCATGAAGCAGATATTAAATTTTAAGTATGAATTATCTTTTTTAAATTCTTTAATTTATGAATTAAAAATAAATAATTTTACTAATAAAGAGATTTCTATTTTATTAGATTTAGATTATAAGAAAGTGGATAATGCTATTCATAGCATTAAGAATAAGTTAAGAAAAAAGCAAAATGTAATTGAAGTATAATAATCGTGTGTTATAATGATAATGGTGAATAATATGGAAGAGAAAGAAACACTTAGACAATATTTAACTTATAATAAAGATGAACATGAAATCGATAAAATTTTTATGGATTTAGATAGGCAACTAAAACATCTTCATAAAAAAGGTTATTATGTTAGTGAATTGAATTCTGATACTATTTTATTAGAAAAGAATAAAGTAGATACATCTAGCGATCATAGTTTGTTTTCATTTGCTTCTATCGCAAAATCTAGAAATAAAGAAGTTGAGTTTTCTGATAATATAACAGATTTATCAAAGTTAGCAATTGGTGCCTTTCTTTCTTTTGGTAATGGATTTAGTGATTATTCACAATTAGATACCAATTATCTAAAAAAATATTTTAATGAAATTGCAGTCTATATTCCTAATAATGAATATTTTGCAAACGTCATTTTAAATGATGATACTTCAAGTTATTACAGCGATTATGTTAATAATCAAATAGGTAGTAATTCGAAAGGTAAAGCAGTTCAAAAAATGAAAGCGACGGAATACGGTAAGATGTATACTAGAGATGATGAAGCCGCATTTGTGCAAATTGTATTTTATCCAGTTATAATTATATCTATTATTACGGTAATTGCTGTTCTTTCTAAAATATTGAATTAATATAATAACATAGGGTGGTGTTTATGAACAAAAAGATAGCTGTTTTAGGAGGAGGAACTGGTCTTTCTTCATTATTAAGGGGGCTTAAAAATTTCCCAGTAGATATCACAGCAATTATAACAGTTTCTGATGATGGGAGTTCTACAGGAAAACTAAGGAATGAATTTAATATTCCAGCGGTTGGTGATATTAGAAAAGTAATTTCTAATTTATCTGAAATAGATGATAATATTAAAAAGTTAATAGAATATAGATTTAAAACTTCTAGTGATTTAGATGGTCATGCATTGGGAAATTTAATATTAGTAGCAATGCTTAATATGACAGGTAATTTAAAGGAAAGTATTGCTGCACTTGCTAAACTTTTGGATGTTAGACATACTGTTTTACCCGTTTCTGAAGATTTCCTTACTTTGATGGGTGAAACCGTTGATGGAGAGATTATTGAAGGGGAAGAGAATATAACGAAGGCTAATAAAAAATATAAAAGAATATTTTATAAGAATGAGCCTCATGTATTGCCAGAAGTAGTAAATGCTATATTAGATGCAGACTTAGTAATTTTAAGTATGGGTAGTCTATATACTAGTTTATTGCCTAATTTGGTTTGTAAAGATGTAAAAGATGCAATCAACAAAACAAATGCTAAAATAATGTATTTATGTAATGCTATGACTCAACCTGGAGAAACCGATGATTTTGGTGTTAGTGATCATTTAAAAGTTTTGACTAATTGTTTAGGAGATAATACAATCGATGTTGTAATTGCAGCTAAATCAGATATTGATGCTGATACTTTAGAAAAATATCGTCGTAAAGAAGAAAAAGATCCAGTAGTAATCGATACTAAAAATGTTCTAGATATGGGCGTAGAATTGATTGTTGATGATATTTTAACTTTAGAAGAAGGCACAATAAGACATGACAGCTTAAAACTTAGTTCGATTATTTTTTCGTATATGTTGAGGAAATAATATGTCATTTACTGCGAATATTAAAGATGAAATATCAAAATTAGATATGACTAAATCTGAAAATATTGCTGAGTTATCAGCTTTTATTAGAACTAATGCTAAATATGACATGAATTGTATTGAGTTAAATACTGAAAATAGTAATGTAGCTAGAAGATTCTATTCTTTTTTAAAAGATATATATGGAGTTAATGCTTATATAACTACTAAGAAAAGTAACACATTTAATAGAAATAATATTTATATAATAGAAGTAAAAGAAAAAGTGAAAGATATTTTAAATGATCTTTCAGTTGTTGATGATAATGGAGAATATTTAATTGTTCCTAAAGATTATATAGTTGATTCCAACGATGAAAAAAGAGCTTACTTAAGAGGGGCATTTTTATCTAAAGGAAGTGTTAATGATCCTAAAACATCTAGATATCATTTAGAGATATTAATCGATCAAAAATATGAATCCGTATTTATTCAAAGAATTTTAAATCAATTTTCATTAAATAGTAAAATTTTAATGCGCGATAGTAAATATATGATATATATAAAGGATTCTGAAAAGATCAGTGATTTTTTAAGATTAATTCAAGCTTCTAAAGCAGTTTTGTATTATGAAGATGTAAAAATTTTAAGAGAACAAAAAAATATGACTAATAGACTTAATAATTGTGAGCAAGCTAATATTGATAAAATGATCAATACTTGTAATAATCAAATTAATGATATTAATTTAATAGATGAAGAATTAGGATTAGATTTTTTGGATGAAAAAATAAAAGAAGCATGTGTTTATCGTTTGAAGTATCCAGAGACATCGTTACAAGAATTAAGTGAAATCATTTCTTTAGAAACTGGAAAAACAATAACTAAATCGGGATTAAATCATCGCTTTCGTAAAATTAGAGAAATTGCGCAAAAAATAAGAGAAACAAAAAAAGGAAATTAGTTTTCCTTTTTTTCTATGATTTTATCGATGATACCATAGGCAAGAGCTTCATTAGCATCTAAGAAATGATCTCGCTCTGTATCTTCTTCTATTTTTTTGATATCTTGTCCTGTATTTTTAGATAAAATAGTATTTAATTTGTGCTTTAATTTTAATATTCGTTCCGCAGCTATTTTTATTTCTGTTGCTTGACCTTGAATACCTCCTAGTGGTTGATGAATCATTATTTCAGAATTAGGAAGTGCATACCTTTTCCCTTTTTTTCCACAAGATAGTAGAAAAGCAGCCATACTAGCAGCCATACCAATGCATATTGTTGATACATCACTTTTAATATAGTTCATAGTATCAAATATAGCCATTCCTGAAGTAATGGAACCACCCGGAGAATTAATATAAAGACTGATTTCATTATGATTAACTGAATCTAAATATAATAATTCCGCTACTACACTATTAGCCAAATTATCATCAATTTCTCCACTTAAAATAACAATTCGATCTTTTAATAATCTTGAGAAAATATCATAACTTCTTTCACTATTTCCTTCTTTATCTACAATTATTGGTACTAATGCCATTATTTATCACCTATATTTATAATAGTAGAAAAGACTATTAAATATACATACTTTTACAATTAAAAGAAAAAAATGTATATAATTGCATAAAATATATGGTAAAATATAACTAGAATAGAAAGAGGATGGTTAAAATGATCGAAAATATCAAAGTGACTGTTATGGGTGAAGAAAAAGAAGTATCAAAAAATACCACCTATCTTGAACTTAGTAGAATGTACCAAAGTAGTTTTAAAAACCCAATTATTATCGCTAAACAAAATAATCAGTATAAAGAATTAAGTGAAAAAATTGATGAAGATGGTAACATAGAGTTTTGCGATTATAAGGATCGTGAGGCTAATAGGATATATTTGAATGGTTTAGTATATCTTACTATTTATGCATTTAAAGACTTATATGGCGGGAAAATTAGGGTTAAACATTCCCTTGATAAAGGCTTATATGTGGAAACTGATATTAAAATTGACGAAGAAAAGATTTCTTTTTTAAAGAAAAGAATGCACGAATTAGTTGCTATGAATTTACCTATTGATAAGATAAATGTTGATAGGCTTGACGCTATAAAGTATTTTAAAAGTATTAATGATGAATCAAAAGTTGGTTTAATGAAGTATAATACTAATACTTATGTCACATTATATAAATTAGGAAATCTATATAATTTCTTTTTTAGTAATATGCCAACATCAACGGGAGTATTAAATTCGTTTGATCTTAAATATTTAAGTGAAGATGGATTTGTTCTATTATTTCCTACAGTATATATGGATGATTCGATTAAAGAATATGTTCATCATCCTAAGATATTTGAAGTGTTTAGTGAGTATCATGATTGGGCTAAACTTATGAATATTGATAATTCTTATTCCTTGAATGAATTAGTAAGTAGTGGAAATATTGGTAATTTAATAAGAATGGATGAAACTCTACAAAGTAATAGGCTATTAAATATTGCTAAAGATATATATTCAAAAAAAGACAAAATAAAAATAGTTTTAATTGCAGGGCCATCTTCCTCTGGAAAAACTACAACTTGTAATAAGTTAGGAATGTATTTGAGAAGTTTTGGACTTATTCCACATACAGTATCTATGGACGATTATTTTTTAAAGCGTGAGGATACTCCTAAAACTCCAGAAGGTGAATATGATTTTGAAGCATTAGAAGCTATTGATTTACCTCTTTTTGATACCCAAATGAAAGAATTACTAGAAGGTAGAGAAGTTACGATGCCAATATATAATTTTTTACTAGGACAACAGGAATTTAGGAAGAAATTAAAATTGGGTAAAGATGATATTTTAATGATTGAAGGAATTCATGGACTAAACCCAGAAATATTAGCTTCTATTCCTAGGGAGAATAAATATAAAATATATATTTCACCATTAACGGGATTAAATTTAGATAATCATAATCGTATTTCTACTACAGATAATCGCCTATTACGACGAATTGTAAGGGATAATAAAACAAGAGGTTATGGAGTAGTTGAAACTATTAAAAGATGGCCAGAAGTAAGAAAAGGAGAAGAAAAATATATTTTTCCTTACCAAGATGAAGCAGATTGTATATTTAATTCAGCATTTATATATGAGTTAGGAGTATTAAAAACATATGTCGAGCCATTATTATATTCTGTTGATAGTAATAGCCAATATTATAATGAAGCTAAGAGATTAATTAATATGTTAAAAATGTTTCTACCAATACCTTCAGAGGATATTCCCAAAGATTCTTTGTTGAGAGAATTTATTGGTGGAAGTTGTTTTAATTAAAGGAGGAGATATAATGATAAAAGTAGCAATAAACGGATTTGGGAGAATAGGAAGATTAGTATTTAGATTAATGGAAGAAGATAACGATTTTGAAGTTGTTGCAATTAATGATTTAACAGATGCTGAACAGTTAGCTTATTTATTAAAATATGATACGAATCATAGAAATTATCGTGTAGATGAAATCAGTCATAAAGATAATAAAATTATAGTAGGAAATAGAGAAATCACTATTTTCTCTGAGATGGATCCTAATAATTTACCATGGAAAGATCTTGATATTGATGTAGTGTTTGAATGCACTGGTAAATTTACATCAGAAGAGAAAGCTATGGCACATATTAATGCTGGAGCTAAAAAAGTAATTATTTCAGCACCAGCTAAAGGTGATGTTAAGACAATTGTTTATAATGTTAATAACGAAATATTAGATGGTAGTGAAAAAATAATTTCTGCTGCATCATGTACAACAAATTGTTTAGCACCAGTTTTAAAAGTATTGGATGATACTTTCCATGTAAAACGTGGTTATATGACTACAATCCATGCATATACTAACGATCAAGCTACATTAGATGTTCCACATAAAAAAGGAATCAAAGCTCGTCGTGGTCGTGCAGCAGCTGCTAATATTATACCAGCATCAACTGGAGCAGCTAGCGCTATTGGCAGTGTTTTACCTAATTTGAAAGGTAAATTAGATGGTACTGCTATGAGAGTTCCAGTTCCTACGGGTTCTGTTATTGATTTAGTATTAGAATTTGAAAAACTAACAACTGTAGAAGAAATAAATAATGCTATTAAAAGTAATACTAACGAAACATTAAAATATACGGATGATCCAGTGGTATCAAGTGATATTATTGGTTCACATTGTGGTGCATTAGTTGATGGACTTTCTACTAGTACATTAGATGTAGATGGTACACAATTAGTTAAAGTAGTAGCATGGTATGATAATGAAATGGGATATTCTACTCAAATGGTTCGTACAGCTAAATATTTAATGGAGAAATAAAAAATCTCCTTTTTTGATCAAAAAAATATTGACATCTTTTATTTATGTGGTAACATAATCAATGCGTCTTAAAAAGAGGAGAGAAATTTATGCAAGAAAAAGATTTATTGGATGTAATCGAATACGGTATTAAATTTTATAGAGATAAGAAATTAGGTAATCGTTTTTCTTTGTTAGAGTATTATTCATTAACAGATATAAAACCTCTTGATTTATCGAGAATTGCTTATCAGCAAAAAAGAGTAAGTGTTGGCTTGGCTTTAAGAGTATTTAGTGAAAAATATTTTTGGCTTTCTCGTCCTTTAGATATGGGGTCTAGATTAAACTTGAATCACTCAATTAAAGGACATGAATTAACACCTGATGATAAATTTTTAATCAAAAATGCTATAGAGCAAGAAGAATATCCATTAGTAGATGGAGTATTTGATATGATGGCTCGCCATTATGTTGAACATGGAATTGAATATGCTTCTAAAGAAAACATATGTAATCAAGTTATATCTTCTTATAATCGTGCTAAGGGGATTTACGATGTTAAAAGTGAAGAAATCGTATTTGATGATGCAAAACCTAAAATATTAATGAAATAAAGTCTATGAATAGGCTTTTTTTCTTACATTTTTGTAACATTATTTTTTAGCGTATTTTATTGTATCTTTAATATCTATTGTGATATAATTGTCATGAATATAGGAGGCTAACTTATGAAGAAAACAATAAGAGATTTTGATTTGAATGAAAAAAAAGTTTTAATTAGATGTGATTTTAATGTGCCTATAAAGGATGGGAAAATTGTTGATAACAATAGAATTGTAACTAGTATTCCAACCATTAAATATGCTATTGATAATGGCGCCAAAGTTATATTATTTTCTCATTTGGGAAGAGTTAAAACAGAAGAGGATAAGGTTAAGAACACTTTAGCCCCTGTTGCTTCAGAATTAACTAAACTTTTAGATAAAGAAGTAATCTTTATCAAAGATACTAGAGGAAAAGAACTAGAAGATGCTATTAATAATATGAAGGTAGGAGATGTTCTATTAGTTGAAAACACAAGGTTTGAAGATTTAGATGGTAAAAAAGAAAGTGGTAATAATGAAGAGCTAGGTAAATATTGGGCATCTTTAGGGGATATCTTTATCAATGATGCTTTTGGTACTGCACATAGAAGTCATGCTTCTAATGTTGGTATTGCTAGTCATTTACCTTCTGGAATTGGATTTTTAATAGAGAAAGAATTGAAAGAATTATCTGTTTTGGATAATCCAGAACATCCATTTGTTGTAATTCTTGGTGGAAGTAAAGTAGAAGATAAAATAAATGTTATTAAAAATTTAGTTACTAAAGCAGATAAAATATTGATTGGTGGAGGAATGTCTTATACTTTCCTAAAGGCTAAAGGAATTAATATTGGTACTTCAATATTAGATGAAGCAAGTATTGATTTTGCTAAAAATATAATGAATGAATATCCAGATAAAATAGTATTACCAGTTGATATAAAAGTAACTACAGAATTTTTAAATGATGCTCCAGCTCATGTTACTAAAATAGATAATATAGCTGATAATGAAATGGGACTTGATTTAGGTGATGAAACAATTCATGAATTTTCTAAAATATTAGATAGTGCAAAAGTAGTTTTTTGGAATGGTCCACTAGGAGTATATGAATTTTCTAATTTTACTTATGGAACTAAAAAAATATTAGAGAAAGTTGCTAATATTAATGCTAAAGTAATATTAGGCGGTGGAGATATTGTCGCTGCAAGTAAGGAATTAGGATATAAAGATAAAGTTACACATGCTTCTACTGGTGGAGGAGCAACTCTTGAATATATTGAGGGAAAAGAATTACCTGGAATAGCAGCCATTGATGACAAAGAATAAATATGAAATATGTTAAAAATATTAGAAAAAATGCGATCATATTATTAATTGTATTAATATTAGTATTGTATTTTGTATTAAAAGATGATTTTGTTAACATAATTAATACATTATTAAAGGCCGATTTTGGGTGGATACTTTTTGCAGTAATTTTTATCTTTGTTTATTGGATTTTAAGAGCTTTATGTTTGTTTATGATTACAAGAGAATACTCTAAAAAAATGAAATTTAAAAAAATATTTCAATTAACACTTATAACTCAATTTTTTAATGGTATTACACCATTTTCTAGTGGTGGACAACCAATGGAAGTTTATTATTTATCTAAATTAGGTATAAAACCTACCAAAGGAACTAATATAATTTTACAAAATTTTATTTTATATCAAATGGCTTTAATTGTTCATGGTATAATAGCAATTTATTTAAATTATAGATTTCATTTCTTTAAAGAAATAGCAATTTTAAGACAATTAACTTTAATTGGTTTTATTATTAATGCTGCAGTTGGTGTAGGATTGTTATTTATAAGTTTTTCAACAAAATTTAATCGAAAAGTAGTACATTTATTAATTAAAGTATGTCATAAATTAAAAATAGTAAAAGATAAGGAAAAATCGATTGAAAAGTGGTCAACTAGGTTAAACGAATTTCATGACAGCGCAGTTGTATTATCAAATAAGAAATCAATATTTATTAAAGGATTTATTTATTGTTTCTTATCATTAGCAGTATTCTATATTATTCCATTATTTGTAATATATGGAATGGGAGACTTTAATATTGGTATTATGGAAACTATTTCCGCTTCAGCATATGTTTTAATTATTGGAGCGTTTGTTCCTATTCCAGGTGGTACTGGTGGAATTGAATATGGATTTATGCAATTCTTTGGAAATTTTATCAGTGGATCAGTTTTGTCCGCTAGCTTATTGGTATGGCGATTCATTACTTATTATTTAGGTATTATATTAGGAGCTATAACTATTAGTTTCTTTAAAGGAGATGGAGAAAAATGCGAATAGGATTATTCACAGATACTTATCCACCATATATAAATGGAGTATCTACTAGTGTATGTATGTTAAAACATGCGCTGGAAAAAAAAGGACATCAGGTGTTTGTTGTAACAGTAAATAATGACAGTTTAAAATATAAAATAGAGGATAATAATACGGTTATTAGAGTTCCCGGAATACCAATAGGTATTTATGATTATCGATTAACCGGTGTTTACCCATTAAGAGCTATTAATATTATTAAAAAATGGAACTTAGATGTAATTCATTCGCACACTGAATTTGGCGTTGGTACCTTTGCAAGGATTATAGCTAAACAGTTAAACATTCCTTTAGTGCATACTTATCATACTATGTATGAAGATTATGTGCATTATATAACTCATGGTTATTTTGATAAATCTAGCAAAAAAATAGTGGAATATTTAACGTTATTTTACTGTGATAAAACTGCTAACGAATTAATTGTACCTACTAAAAAGACGTATGATTTATTTAAAGATAAATACGAAGTAGATAAAAATATTCATATCATTCCTACAGGAATTGAAATAGAACGCTTTTATAAAGAAAATGTTGATATGAAAAGAGTTACTAAATTAAAAAAAGACTTACTTATCTTAAAAGATGACTTTGTAATAGTTTTTGTAGGTCGAATTGCTGAAGAGAAAAATATTGTATTTTTAATAGATGCTCAGAAAGAAATCGTAAAAAAACATCCTAATGTAAAGTTAATCATTATTGGGGATGGTCCTGATAGTGATAAATATAAAAAATTAACTAATAAATATAAATTAAATGATAACATTATTTTTACTGGAAAGGTTCCATGGGAAGAAATACCATGTTATTATCAATTAGCAGATGTTTTTGCAACTGCATCAACAACTGAAACACAAGGATTGACGGTAATAGAAGCAATGGCTGGAGGCGTTCCTCCTTTATGTATAGATGATGAAAGTTTTAGAAATGTAGTAGTAGATGATTTAAATGGAAGAATTTTCAAAAATAAAAAAGAGTATATTAAAGATGTGTATGAATTATATGATGATCATGATAAGTTAGATAATTTGTCAAAACAAGCTAGATTAAATGCCGAGAGACATAGTTCCAAGTATTATGCCGAAGGTGTTTTAGATGTTTATGAACACGCTATAGGAAATAAAAAAGAATCATTTAGTATTTTTAAAATATTTAATAAATTTAGGAGAAAATAATATGAAAATAGTTGTTGGTAATCATAAAGCTTATTTAGATAGTGATACGATGGATAAATTTTTATTAGATATTGGTGCTCTTAATAGTAATAATGTTATTATTTGTCCAAGTTTTATCTATCTAGATCGATTCAAAGATAAAAATATCTTATTGGGTAGTCAAACAGTATCAAACTATGAAATAAAAGCTACCACTGGTGAATTATCAGCTGAACAATTAAAAAGTGCTGGAGTAGATTTTTCTATTGTTGGTCATAGTGAAAGGCGACAGTTATTACATGAATCTATTGATGATACTAACATTAAAATTAAACAACTATTAAAAAATAAAATGATTCCAATATTATGTATTGGGGAAACAAAAGAAGAAAAAGATAAAGGGATTACTAAAGATATAATTACGAAAGAGTTAGATGGCGCATTTAAGGAATTATCTTTAGAATTAATAGAAAAAGTTATAATAGCTTATGAACCTATTTGGGCTATTGGAACCGGTATTACTCCTACTAATGACGAAATAGAAGATGTAGTTAAATATATAAGAGATTATTTAAATGATAGTTATAGAGTAGCCAATATCATTTTATATGGTGGAAGTGTTAACTCTGCAAATATTGATGAGTTAAATAAGCTAAGTATTATAGATGGTTATTTAATAGGTGGAGCTAGTACTAAAGCGGATGAATTTAAAGAAATTATTAATAAGTGTAAATAAAAATCAATACTAAAAATGTATTGATTTTTTTTCTTTATTTAAAAAGTGATTGTTTTCGACAAAACTTTACAAAACTAGCTAAATTTTTCTCTACAAAAAGATAGAAATTTGTTGTATAATTAGTCTTGCATGAAGTAAGAAAGGATAGAATATGAAAAACATTAAAGTGCTTATGATTGACGATAATGTAGAGTTAATCAAAATGGTAAAGGAGTATTTTAGTGATCATGCTAGTATTGATATATCTTTAGAAGCCCATGATGGTATTGAGGGTATGAAGTTAATAAGAGAACATCAAAATGATTACGATGTAGTAATATTAGATTTAATTATGCCTAAGAAAGATGGATTATCTGTATTACAAGAAATGAGAGATGCTAATATAGATAAAAGTGTTATTGTGTTAACCTCATATAATGCTGGAGACATGATAAGAAGAGTATCAGAAATGGGAATAAAGTATTTTATACTGAAACCTTTTGAACTTACTGATTTAGAAAGAAGAGTAATGGAGTGTATAGAAGAAGGAAGTTATGTTAACAAATCAATAGATGTATATCATAATAATCTACAAATATCTATTACCAAAATATTACATGAGTTAGGTATTCCTTCCCATATAAAAGGATATCAATATATAAGAGAAGGAATTTCCATTCTTTATGAAAAACCAGAAGTAATCGGTGGAATAACGAAAGAATTATATCCTGATATTGCCAATAAATTTAATACAACAGTATCAAGAGTAGAGCGTGCGATTCGTCATGCTATAGAAGTTAGTTGGAATAGAGGTAATTGGGATTTAATGGAAGAAATATTTGGACATAGTGTTGACATTGATAAGGCTAAACCAACTAATTCTGAATTTATTGTTACTGTTGCTGATAAACTTAGGTTAGAATTCCATCAAACTGTATCTACATATTAATTAGTTGTCAATAGTTAGTTTTGACAACTATTTTTTTGGCAGTCTATTTTACATGATGTTGACTATAAAAAGAAAAAGTAATATAATTATATTGTATATAATTGCGATAGGAGGTCATTTTATGGAACGAAAAATTAATTTTTATTTAAAACGTTGGAAAAAAGACTTAACTAGGAAACCATTATTAATTTATGGTAATAAGCAAGTAGGAAAAACCTATACAGCGATTAAATTTGGTGAAGAAGAATATAAAAATGTTGTTTATTTTAATTGCGATAATAACTTGGAATTGTTAAATATATTAAAAAGAGAAAAAACTATTGATAGAATAATTGAAAAACTATCGTTGTTATCCAATGAAATGATAATGTTAAATGATACTTTGATTATATTTGATAATGTTAATGATGTTGATATTGTAAATGGCCTTAGAGTATTTGGAAAATTTGATAATGGATATCATATAATAATGATTACATCACTAAAAGAAAATTTAAATAAATTTAAAGGAGAAGAATTTCATTATAAAGCAATGTATCCTTTAGATTTTGAAGAATATTTAATAGCTAGTGGTAATAATCAATTAGTAGAATTTATTAAAACATCTTTTAAAAACAATACAGCTATGCCTTTTCATTCTGTGGCACTTGAATATTTTGATGATTTTGTAATGACTGGAGGTATGCCAGAAGCAGTAGCAATTAAGTTACAAGATAAAAATACGTTATTGTCTATGCCTGTATATGATAAAGTTTTGGACAGTTATCGAAAAGAAATAGGAATGTTAGATAATTTAATAGATATCACAAGATGTAATGAAGTATTAGATAGTATTCCTTTTCAATTACAAAAACAAAATAGAAAGTTTCAATATGGCCTTATAAAGCTTGGAAGCAGATCTAAAGATTATGATAAATCAATTTCTTTTTTACATAATAATGGATTAGCTTATAAATGTTATAAAATAAGTAACGTTAAGTCACCCCTTAGTAGTTGTAAAGATGTTGAAAGTTTTAAATTATATATGAGTGATACTGGACTTTTATTTTATCAAATGCATTTAAATAAGAATAAATTTTTAAATGATTATAAAATGAAAAATATTATATATGAAAATTGCATTGCTATTAATCTTTTAAATTCTGGTTATGGATTATATTATTATCAGTCAGAAGGTAAAGCAGAAGTTAGTTTTGTAATTCAGACTAGAGCAGGACGAATTATTCCGATTGAGCTTGTTGATAAAAATGTTTCTAAATCAAAAGCACTTACTTTATTTATGAATAAATTTGGTATAAAAGATGCAATTCGTATAACAGAAGATAATTTTAGTGTAAAAAAAGGTGTAAGATATATACCAATTTATGCACTGTTTTGTTTAGCAGATGCGATATAGGAGGAAGTTATTATGAAAAAACCTGTAATATTAACAATTTTGGATGGATTTGGATTAAAAGATGAAGAGTATGGCAATGCCATTAAGCATGCTAATACAGTTAATTTTGATTACTTATGGAATAATTATCCTCATTCTAAATTACAAGCTAGTGGAATAGATGTAGGGCTTCCATCTGGACAAATGGGTAATAGTGAAGTAGGACATATGAATATAGGTGCTGGTAGAATTGTATATCAACCCTTAGAACTTATTAATAGTAAAATTAAAGATGGAACATTTTATAACAATAAAGAATTTTTAAATTTATTTGATCATGTTAAAAAAAATGATTCTAAATTACATATTTTTGGGCTACTTAGTGATGGTGGAGTACATTCACATATTAATCAACTTTTTGCTATCATTGATTTTTGTAAAAAACAAAATATTACCAATGTTTATTATCATTTGTTTTTAGATGGGCGTGATACATTGCCAGATTGTGCATTGACTTATTTAGATATGTTAAATAAGAAGATAGATGAGACAAAAATAGGAAGTATTGCAACTATTGCTGGAAGATTTTATGCTATGGATCGTGATAACAGATGGGATAGAATAAAGTTAGCATATGATACTATTGTTAGTGGTAGTGGTAATAAATATGATAATTATAAAGATGTTATAGAAGATAGTTATAAAGAAGGAATTTTTGATGAGTTTGTTAAACCAGCTATTTTAAATAATGAGGGTTTGGTAAGTGAAAATGATGGACTATTAGTATTTAATTATCGACCTGATCGATTAAGAGAATTATTTAGTGCTTTAACTAATCCTAATTTTAATGGATTCGAAAGAGATTTTATAAACAACTTAAAGTTAGTTACTATGATGCCAGTAAGCGATGAGGTAATATCTACTCATGCTTTTGAATTAGACAAATTATCTAATACTTTTGGTGAATATATAAGTAATTTAGGATATACACAATTAAGAATTGCTGAGACCGAAAAGTATGCTCATGTTACTTATTTCTTTGATGGTGGAGTAGAAAAAGATTTGAAAGGCTGTAAAAGAATTTTAATTCCTTCCCCTAAAGTTGCAACCTATGATTTAAAACCAGAAATGAGTGCAAATGAGGTGTGTGATACTCTTCTTAAAGAGATCGATAATTTTGATGTTGTAATTTTAAATTTTGCTAATTGCGATATGGTAGGACACACTGGTGATTTTGAAGCAGCTGTTAAAGCGGTAGAAACTGTGGATAAAAACTTGGGTAAAATATATGATAAAGTAACTAGTATGAGAGGAACATTAATAGTTACTGCCGATCATGGTAATTGCGAAGAAATGCTTGATCGTGAAGGAAACAAGTTAACAGCGCATACAACTAACTTAGTACCATTTATCATTTGTGATAATAGTTATATTTTAAAAGATGGTAAATTAGGAGATATTGCTCCTACAATGTTAAAAATAATGGGAGTAGAAATACCAAAAGAGATGACAGGGAATGTTTTATTGAAATAAGACATTCTTTTTTGTTGAAAAAATCGAAAATTTGTTCTATAATTTAATCGGTGGTTGTTATGAGAAAAGAAAGAGTTATTTTTCATATAGATGTTAATAATGCTTTTTTATCATGGACAGCGGTAAAACTTTTAAATGAAGGATACAAAACGGATATTAGAACGATTCCTTCTATCATTGGTGGAGATGAATCTAAACGTCATGGTATCGTATTAGCTAAATCACCAGTCGCTAAAAAATATGGTATAAAAACAGCAGAAACTATTTATAGTGCTAGAAAAAAATGTCCAGGACTTAAAATATATCCGCCAGTCCATGAATATTATCATGATATTTCTAGAAAACTATTTTCATACTTATCCAAATATTCTCCTGATATGGAACAAATATCTGTAGATGAATGTTTCTTAGATATGAGTAATACTAGTTATTTATACGATGATTTATTGAAACTTGCTTATACAATTAAAGATGAAATTAAAAGTAAGTTTGGTTTTACTGTTAATGTGGGAATAGGTAATAATAAATTGTGTGCTAAAATGGCATCAGATTTTGAAAAACCTGATAAAGTTCATACTTTATTTTTGGATGAAGTAAAAGAAAAAATGTGGCCTCTTCCTGTTAGTGATTTATTTATGGTTGGAAGAAAGTCCAGTGAAAAACTAGAAAGTTTTGGTATAAAAACCATTGGCGATCTAGCTAAAACAGATATTAATTTCTTAAAGAAGCATTTTAAAAGTTCTGGAGTAACTATGTGGGAGTATGCAAATGGAATTGATAATTCTAAAGTAGTTAGTCTAGAGGAAGCAAATAAATGTATAAGTGTTTCTGAAACATTTGAAGTGGATGTAGATAATATTAATAGATTAAAGAAAACTTTATTACAACAAACAGAAAAAGTTACTAAAATATTAAGAAGTCAACATTGTTATACTTCAACAGTAGCGGTTACAATTAAAACTTATGATTTTAGAAATTTTTCTAAACAAGTAAAGCTTGATAATCCAACAGATATTACTGGTGAAATATATCAAAGCATATTAACTTTATTTGAAAACTTTTGGGATGGAACTAAAATAAGAAATATTGGAGTAAGATTGAGTAATTTTACAGATCATTGTGATCGTCAATTATCATTATTTGATTCTTATAACGAAGTGGATCATAAATTTCAAAAAACTCTCGATACTATCAAAGATAAATATGGTAATAACATAGTAATGCCAGCTAGCCTATTAAAAAATGATAATGAAGATAAATAATATTTTAAATTTAGTATATGTATTTTGCATTATTAAGTATGGTATAATAAAATAGGTGATGATATGAATATTAATCAAGATAATATTAATGATTTTTTAAATAAATATATTGATTTTACTAATAATTTAAGTAGTAAAAATAATTATCCTAATAATATTAAACATGTGTTATATTTGATAATTCCTGCTTTTGTAATGAAATATGGTATTAGAGAAGAAAGAAATATTTTATCTTGCTTTGAAAATGTACCTATTTATATAAGTGATAAAACTAATAAATTATATACAGCATATTTTAATAGAAGATTGTATAGTAAGATGGAAGACGGATTAATTAAATATTATTCGTCAAAAGAAGTTGTAATTAACAATTACTATGATACTACATTAATAGATTTAATAGATAGTTTAGCACATGAATTTAATCACGCAGTTAATTCTATAGCTAATGAGATCAAATGGAATGATGAAGAAGTATCATTGAGGACAGGTCTTAGTTACATTCATTTTTTTAGAAGCGATATAAATAAAGTTAAATCCAGAAGCAAGGACATTACTTTAGAAGAAATTATCAATACTAAACAGACAGAGGATATTATTAATATCATAAATTCTTTTAATAATTATAGTATTTTAAATGAAGAATTTGCTAATACATTATATTCCTTAAAACATGATATTGATGATAAGGGATATAAATCTAATGCTTATTTCTTTCAATCGTATATTTGTAAGGAGCTTATGAAAAATAGGACTTTTATCCCTACGATTGAAAATTTGCGATTTAAAGGAAATGTAGATGATATAGAGAAGTGGTTTGATGATATTACTAATATTCCAGGTAGTTATCATAATTTAACAACTTTATTAGACGAAATTTTAAAAGATGAATCTTATTTAATTAAATCTAAATGGTTTAAAAAATATAAAATCAATAAAATACGAGCTAAAAGTAGAAGGGTATTAGATATTGTAGATATTTTTGATAAAAACTGCATTTATAGATAATGTATAATTATTGTCAAATGTTGTACTAGTATTTATCTTGTACTTGAAATGTGTATCATAAATTTATATAATCATATTAAGAATATGGAAGTGGTTGTGTGAAAAAATTTTTAAATAAAAAAATAACAATTGAAACATCAGTAGGAGAAGTGTTATTATTATCAGCAATAATATCTATGATTGTATGGGTATTTGTAATGGTTTGTTGGTGCGATTCTGATCTTTTAAAAGCAATAACAGCTATTGCTGAAAAAGGGGTTATGCTTAATGTTATGTTTTATTTATTACCTATATTTATAATTATAGGGGTAGCCATAGGATTAATTGTTTCAATTATAAAATCAGAAAAGAAAAATAAAAAATAAAACAAGCTTATACGCCAGTGGTATCAAACTCTGGTATAAAGCTTGTTTTTTGTGTTTCACCTTCTTGCATAAAGCCGTTTTTTATTCCTAAGTCAATTGCATAATTAATTAATTCGTCATAATCTTTATCATTAACAGTTTGGTTTATTTCTTGATAATTAATTAGGTTATTAGTTGGTGTATATTGATTCATAATACTAATAAAAATATCATCATTATAATTATCTACAAGATAGTGGATAATTTTTTTTGAATCATCTAGTAATCCCGGAATCATCATATGTCTTACAATAACTCCTTTAATAAGGATACCTTCTTCATTAATTTGAGGTGTTCCTACTTGATTAATCATTTCATCTAGTGAACTAGTAACTGCTTCAAAATAATTATTACACTTAGAATATTTATTAGCATATTTGTTATCATAATATTTGAAATCTGGTAGATAGATATCAATATAACCTTTTAATAACTTGATGGTTTCCACATTTTCATATCCACTGCTGTTATAGACAATGGGAATATCGAGTCCTTTAGCTTTGGCTATTTTTAATGCTTCTATTACTAAAGGAACAAAATGTGTAGGAGTTACTAAATTAATATTATTAGCTCCCTTTTCTTGTAATTCTAAAAATATTTCTGATAATCTATGAATCGATATAGGCTTACCAAAATTATTATTAGAAATTTGATAATTTTGACAAAAGACACACTTAAGATTACAGCCAGAAAAGAAAACAGTGCCAGATCCTTTTTCACCTGATATAATAGGTTCTTCCCAATAATGAAGGGATGCTCTTGCGACCATTAACTGGTTAGTCATTCCACAAAAACCTATTTCATTATTATTTCTATTTACTTTGCAATTTCTTGGACATAAAGTACAGCTATTTAATAATTCATTCATTTTTTCACTTCCATATGTATTATAACATATGCTAAATTCTTAATTAAAAAGTCAAGTGCAACAAATGAATAATCAAATAGAATTCACAGTTTCTTGTAATTTATAAATTT
>CALVKH010000017.1 GCA_944332575.1 uncultured Bacilli bacterium
AAAGAAAGATTAGTTGGAGAAAATGTTTTTGAACAACAAAAAATAGATAATATCATGTTAGAATTAGACGGAACTGTAAATAAAAGTAAACTTGGAGCTAATGCTATTTTAGGAGTTTCTATGGCTTGCCTAAAAGCAGCAGCAAAAGAGTCTAATAAAGAGTTATATGAATATATTGGTACAGAATATAGCTTACCAAGACCAATGATGAATATTTTAAATGGTGGAGCTCATGCAGATAATAACTTAGATTTCCAAGAATATATGATTATACCGATAAACTCAAAATTTAGTGAAGCATTAAGAATCGGAGCAGAAGTTTTCCACACTTTAAAAAGTATTTTAAAATCAAGAGGACTAGCAACTAGTGTTGGAGATGAAGGTGGCTTTGCACCTAATTTAGATAATAATAAAGAAGGATTAGATTTAATCGTAGAAGCTATTACTAAAGCTGGATATACACCTGGAAAAGATGTATGCATTGGACTTGACGTAGCATCTAGTGAATTCTATGAAGATGGGAAATATGATTTAAAGGGAGAAAATAGAGTTTTATCTACGGATGAATTAATTGATTATTATGTAGAATTAATTAATAAATATCCAATTATATCGATAGAAGATCCATTCTCAGAGGTTGATTGGGAAGGATTTACTAAGTTTACTAAACTAGTTGGAGATAAAGTACAAATAGTTGGAGATGACTTATTTGTAACGAATAAGAAAGAATTACAAAAAGGTATTGATTTAAAAGCAGGTAATGCTATTTTGATAAAAGTTAATCAAGTGGGAACCATTACTGAGACACTTGATGCTATTAATTTAGCTAAGGCTAATGGTTATAAAACAATAATTTCTCATCGTAGTGGTGAAACAGAAGATACTACTATAGCTGATCTTGCTGTTGGATTAAATTTAGGACAAATTAAGACTGGATCATTATCAAGAAGCGAAAGAATTGCTAAATATAATAGATTATTAAGAATTGAAGAAAAACTTTCTAATAAATAAACTAACTAACTTATGATTTTATTTGCATTTTCTATACTGGTATGTTAAAATATCATATAGAAAACGGAGGGATTGGTATGAAGATATTTTTAATAATCATATCATTATTACTAATTGCCATTGTATTATTACAAAGTAATAAAGCAGAGGGGGCATCACAAATTATTTCTGGAGGAAACTCAGACTTATTTAGTCAAAGAAAAGAACGTGGTGCAGAATTATTAATTAGTAGATTAACTATGACATTGGGTTTAATATTCTTTGTAGTTAGTTTAGTTATGGAATTTGTATAAGATAAGGACTAGGAATAGTCCTTTTTTTATTGTATAATTTTAATTAGGTGGATAAAATGAAGGATAAAGTATTAGAAATTTTAAAAAAATATAATCGTGCGTTAACATTTGAAGAGATCGATTCCGCATTAAATATTAAAACAGTGGAAGAAACAACAGAATTGATTCAAGCATTGAAAGAATTAGAAGAAGAAGTAGAAATATATCATTCTAATAAAGATAAATATATGATTTTTGAAAACAGCAATTTAAGAAAAGGAATTATGCGTACTAATAAAAAAGGATTTGGTTTTGTGGATATTTCTAATCAGGAAGAAGATATCTTTGTTGGTATGGATAATATGAATGGTGCTATTAACGGAGATACGGTTTTAGTAGAAATATTAAGTAATAAACCTGATGGTAGGATAGAAGGAAGAATTGTAAGAGTAGTTAAAAGAGAATTATCCACAGTAGTTGGGGAAATTTATTTTAAAAAAGGTAAAGGATATCTTATTCCAGATGATGAAAAATTAAAGATAAAAATTGAAATACCTAAAGGTAAAAACAAAGGATCTGTTGATGGTCATAAAGTAGTTGTAAAGTTAACTTCACAAATTAGTAATAATAGATTTAATGGAGAAGTTATACGTATTTTAGGTCATAAAAATGATATAGGTGTTGATATATTATCTGTAGTTTGTAAATATAATATAAAGGATACTTTTGATGAAGAGACTATTAATGAATTAGATAATATAAAAGAAGAAGTGGATGAAGAAGATAAAAAAGGAAGACGAGATTTAACGAAGGAAGTTATTTTTACTATTGATGGTGACGATACTAAGGATATAGATGACGCTATATCGATCGAAAAATTAGAAAATGGTAATTATAAATTAGGAGTACATATAGCAGATGTTAGTTATTATGTAAAAGAAGGTAGTGCTATCGATAAAGAAGCAATGGAACGTGGTACTTCTGTGTACTTAGTAGATAGGGTAATACCAATGTTACCTCATAAATTATCTAATGGTATTTGTTCCCTTAATCCAGATGTGGAAAGATTAGCTATTTCTTGTGTTATGGAAATAGATCCAAATGGGAAGACTGTCGATTATGAAATTTTTGAGAGTGTTATCAAATCTAGAATTCAAATGACTTATAAAAAAGTAAATCAAATTTTAGAGGAGAATATTGTTCCAGAAGGATATGAACCTTATGTTGATGATTTAAAAACGATGCTAGAGTTATCTAAAATAATTAGAAAAGCAAAAGAACAAAGAGGAAGTATTGATTTTGATGTAGATGAAGCTAAGATATTAGTTGATAGTAATTGTCATCCAACAGATATTGTATTGCGTGAACGTGGCTTGGGTGAAAAATTAATCGAAGACTTTATGATTAGTGCAAATGAATGTGTAGCAACGCATATATATTATATGGATTTACCATTTATTTATAGAGTTCATGAATATCCGAAAGAGGAAAAAATAAGAAATTATTTATCGTTTTTACAAACTTTAGGATATACAGTAACGGGAAATATTAAAGATGTTAGTCCAAAGTCAATCCAAAAGTTAGTTGAATTCTTAAAAGATAAGAAAGAATTTAAAATTTTATCAAGTCTATTATTAAGAAATATGCAAAAAGCTATCTATTTACCACAAAATTTAGGACATTACGGATTAGCAAGTAAATGTTATACTCACTTTACTTCACCGATTAGAAGATACCCTGATACTACAGTACATCGTCTACTTAGAACTTATTTATTTAATAACGATATGTCTAGTAATACAATAAGACATTGGGAAGAGAAACTTATTTATATTGCTGATAATTCATCGTTTAAAGAAAGAGAATCGGTAGAATGTGAAAGAGAAGTTGAAGATATGAAGATGGCTGAGTATATGGCAGATCATATTGGGGAAGAATATGAAGGTATCATATCTAGTGTCAATAATTTTGGGATGTTTATTCAACTGGATAATTTAATAGAAGGATTAGCTCATGTTAATGATTTAGGAGATTACTTTATTTTTGATGAAGCTACTCAAACGTTAACTGGTGAAAGAACAAAATTAATATATAGATTAGGAGATCGAGTATTAATAAAGGTTAAAGATGCTTCTAAAGATCGTAAGACAATAGATTTTGAAATAATTAAAAAATTATAGGAGGAATAATGGCTAGGAAAAGAAAAAGAAAATTAAAATTTAGAAGATTAGCACTATTTGTTATTTTAATTGCTATAATAGTTTTTCTTTTCTTGGCAGTTAAGGATACTAATTTTGCTTCCACTGAAAAATCAAATGATAAAGATACAATTATTGAACCAGATAATAAAATATCATTAATCATGGTGGGGGATGCTTTAATTCATAGTAGTGTTTATGATGATGCTTATGAAGACGGCGTATATAATTTTAATAAAATGTTATCACTTGTAAAACCAATTGTAGAAGATTATGATTTAGCTTTTTATAATCAGGAGACTATTTTAGGTGGAACTGATTTAGGACTTTCAAGTTATCCAGCCTTTAATTCACCCCAAGAAGTAGGAGATGCTTTTATTAATGCAGGGTTTAATTTAGTTAGTTTAGCTAATAATCATACTCTTGATAGAGGAAGTGAAGCAATTATTAGTTCTAATAATTATTGGAATAGTAAAAGTGATGTATTATCTAGTGGATCCAGAAATTCGATAGAAGAGAGAAATAATATTGAAATAAAAGAGATAGATGGTATAAAATATACTTTATTGGCATATACCACTACAACTAATGGTATTAAGAGTAATAATAGTTATTATGTTAACATTTATGATGAAGAACAAGTAAAAGAAGATATAGAACAAGTAAGAGATAAAGTTGATCTTTTGTTAGTATCAATGCACTGGGGAGAAGAATATAGTTTTGAAGTAACTGAAGAACAAGAGGAAATCGCTAATTATTTATCTAGTTTAGGAGTAAATATTATCATTGGACATCATCCTCATGTTGTTGAACCTATTGATTATATTGATGATACTTTAGTTATTTATTCGCTTGGTAACTTTTTATCTGGACAAGAAGGAATAGAAAGAAGAATTGGATTAATGGTTTCAGTAGAAATTGAAAAACAAGATAATCAATTAATAATAGGGAATCCAACTGCTACTCTTACTTATACTAACTATGACAATGGAAATGTTAAAAGTAATTTTAAAGTGTATCCTTTTAATAAGGTAAATAATTCAATATTACCTGGGTATCAAAGTTATTATGAAGAATATATGGAAATAATAACTAGTAGAAGTGGTAAAGTAATTAAAGCGCCAATTTAGAGGAGTGATATCATGGAAATACATAATAGAAAAGCAAAACACGATTATTTTATTGAAGAAGAATATGAATGTGGTATTGTACTTACTGGTACAGAAATAAAATCAATAAGAAATGGTGCTTGTAATTTTAATGATAGTTATGTGATAGTAAGAAATAGAGAATTGTTTATATTAAATATGTATATAGGAGAATATAAAGAAGGAAATATTTTTAATCACAATGAAACAAGAACTAGAAAATTGTTGATGCATAAAAAAGAAATAATAAAGTTATATGATAAAATTAGATTAGAAGGATATACTCTTATACCACTAAAATTGTATTTTAAGAACAATAAAGCCAAGATATTAGTTGGATTATGTAAAGGTAAAAAGAATTATGATAAGCGTGAAGCAATAAAAGAAAGAGATATTAAAAGAACATTAGAGAAAGCTAGTAAAATTAAATACTAGCTTTTTTATAACTAAAGAAACTTTAATAAAGATTGACATATAATTAAAATATGATAAAATGGATATTCCACTATTAAATTAAGGAGCTGATACAATGGAATATTTACCTTTTTTAATTCGTATTACAGCATGTTTTGTTTTCGGAATTATAATAGGTGTGGAAAGACAGTGTCGTAGAAAAATTGCTGGAATTAGAACAATAACTTTAGTTTCATTAGGAGCATTTTTATTTGTTTCTATTTCTAAATTAACTACTAGTAATGATATTACTAGAATTGCTGCTCAAGTTGTATCGGGAATGGGCTTTTTAGGAGCAGGAGTTATTTTAAGAGATGGAACTAATATAAGAGGATTAAATACAGCCGCAACATTGTGGTGTGCTGCTGCTATTGGTACATTAACAGCATTAGGATTCATTGTAGAAGCAGTCATAGGAGTTACATATATTTTATTATCTAACTTGTTATTACGTTTTATATCACGAAAGATGACTTTAAAAACAATGAATAAAAACAAAGTGGATTACATTGTTAAAGTACTCTGTTCACTAGACAAAGAAATGGTTATTAAAAACATGCTTATTCAAAAACTAAAATCTAATCAAAGTAAAATAAAAAGCTTTTTTAGTGAAAAAGAAGATGATGGGGTAAGAATAGAGATGCAATTAGAATTATTATCAAACTCTACAGATATGCTTGATAATTTGGTAAATAAAGTTTGTATAGAACCTGGTGTAACATCAGTAGAATATAATAAATTATCAAGTTATGCAGATGATGATGACGATGATTATGAAGTAAAATAAGAATTATATTTAGTAAATAATGGTATTAGTTGAATTTATTTATTAAATGTATTATAATTCTTATACATGGGGTCGATTATGGTTTCGACAGGATAATTTAGTCTTAGACTGCAAGTAGGTGGCAACCTTCAAATGCAAAATAAAAATAACTGGAAACAGAAATCAATTAGCTTTCGCTTAATTTAAAATAGGAAGCTGCTTCTTTTATTCTTTTTTCTGCGGAGAATATTAGAGGCTCGAATTTAGCAGAATATACTATTTTCATCCTAGGGAAATAGTGAATAATTTTAGGATAGTTATATTATTGTTCGTTAACTAGCTTATAATATAGCGAATGTTACTAGTTAACTAAACTTGTAGACGTCTTTGATAGAGTTATTTTGGACGGGAGTTCGATTCTCCCCGACTCCACCATAGGGAAATTTGTTCGGAAAGTACGAACTTTTGATATAGGAATCAATCATTTCTGATTGATTTTTTCATTATTATGAAAAAATCAACTTAGAAGAAAGGTTAGTGTTTATGATTAATACTTATGATTTAGAAATATAGAAAAAAATAATATCATGTGATATACTAAATAGCAAATATAAAGATTTGGAGGAAATAAAATGACAACTATTTATCTAATAAGACATTCAAAACCACTGAATGTTAATAATAGTCATACATCAGATGATTTGCAACTACAAAACGAAAAGAAGATTCTCTCTTTAGAAGGAGAAAAAATAGCAAAAGAAAAATTGAATTCTGATATTTTTAATGATATTGAGTGTGTGTATTCTTCCAATTATATTAGAGCTATTTCAACTGCAAAATATGTTGCAGAAAAAAATAATTTAGAGATTAATATCGTTGATGATTTAGGAGAAAGAAAATTCGGAATTACTTCTTGGAGTGAACTTCCTAAGGATTTTGAAAGAAAACAATTTATGGATGAAAACTATAAAATTGGTAATGGAGAAACTCAAAAAGAAGTAAGGGTTAGAATGTCTAATATAGTTATGAGAATACTAACTGAAAACAAGAATAAGAAAATAGCAATTTTTTGTCATGCAACTGCTATCTCATATTTATTAAAAAATTGGTGTGATATTGAAATCGTTGATGGTAAGTTAAGATATAGTTTTAATGGTAAAGTTTTATTACATAATCATTTCAATTACTGTGAAACGTTCAAATTAGATTTTGATGATGATAATAAAATTGTTAATATAGAAAATATCAAGCTTTAGTTGATGATATCAATCAATAGATGATTTGAAATTTAAAAAAGGTATGGTAAAATTTGTATGGGGACGTGAGAAAAATGACTAAGGAGTATCAATATTTCATAGTTGAATATGATAAGAATATAGATTATATAGATGATTTAACATTTACGCTTGAAAAAGAGATGCAAAGAATATTAAATTTTTTTGAAATTTCTAGATTAAGTGAAAAAAAGAAAATAAAAATATGGGATAATCGTGAAGCATATCAATTGTATTTAGAACAATATGTCCCACAATATTATGATTGGATGATTGCTGACACTTATGATGGAAATATTAATATGCTGTCAATTGAGGAATGTAAAAAAACTAAATCTCATTTTGATATTACAATGGAGTTATTTTTGCAAAATATAATTCACGAATTTGTTCATTCTTGTCAACAAGAAATAAATAATGACGCAACAAATGTTGAGTGGTTTTGGGAAGCTTTAGCCACTAATTTAGGAAATCCGTTTGATCATGTTACTAGTATTCAATATAGTAAAAAAGAATTAATGTATAATTTTGATTCACTATCTTATAATTATAGTACTGCTTATACAATTGGAAAATTTATACTTGAAAAAATTCCTCATGCTCAAATATTGGAATATGTAAAAAATCCTCAAAGACTTATCGGTGATACAGATAGTATTATTGCTAGTGCAAAACAGTGGTTTAATGAAAAGTATTTAGTATTACCAGCTATACCAAAGGAAGAAAATAAAGATTTTGTAATATATTCAGCTGATACATTATATGAACTTGCCAATGATACTTTAATTGAACTTTCTAGTAATAAACAAAGAATATTAAAATTTTTTGAATTATCTGATTATCGTCAAGTAGAAGTTAATCTATATGATAATCAAGACGATTTTATTCAATTTTTAAAAAATGTTAGATCTCCAGAATGTTTAATTCCTGATTATTGTCAAGGAACATTTGATGATTATATGATTAATCATAGTATTGATTTAAAAACATTAAATGCTCAATATTCAAAACATTTGAAATCTTCTTTACATGAATTTATTCATATTATTTATAATGATGTTATTGCGGATGAACGAATTATTTGGTTGGATGAAGGCCTTGCTATGAATCTTTCTGGAGAATATAGTATTTACGATGATGAAGAAAAATTTAAAACATTTTTTCAAACATCCATTCTGTCTATTAAAAAATTTCCTTCAATGAATGAATTAACGCATGGAAAAGAATTTGTAAATGAAGATTACAATGGATATGATTTATCATATTTGGTAGTCAGATATATGTTAGAAACTATGAAGCACGATGATGTTTTAGCTACAATTAAAAAAAGTGAAAATGTTAAATTGTTAGGCCAAAATGTATTAGATAATGCAATTCAATATTATTCTAAAAAGTTTGCATTTTTTTCCAGACATTAAGAGTTTATAAGAAATAAAATTTACTTTCTAATAAGTTATTAGATTAATAATTCTACCTTTTATTTTTTAATTATTTTACTAAGGTATTTATTAAAAAACTAAATAATAGGATTAATTTATCCAAATTAAAAAATGGGTTAAACATTATATACCATTATTAGATTTGAGGTTCAGTAAAAACTAAAGAAAAAGTGAAATTGTGTTATTTACAAATTCACTTTTTTTTATACAAAACTCATAAAATTTCAAAAAGTAATTTAAGTAAAGGTAATAGAAAGTCAATAATTACCAATTCGAATTTAATATTTCTATCTGCTAATTGTTGGCATTGGTTTGTCAAAAGTAACTTCACTATATGATTCTATGTCTTGTTCCTTACATAATTCTAAGTATTTATCATCCCATGATAGTCTATAAGAGTCATCAAAACTTAGTCCTAATCTATCAACCCAACCAGTAATAACTTCTTCTGGTTTTTTAGTTTGACTTTTGTTTTCTATTTCTAATGCTACTCCAAATGGATACTCATCTACTGAAATTTCAACATCTTTATTTTCGAATATTGTTCTATATCTTTCATAACTTTCAACAATATTGAAATGCATTACATTACTTACAATAAACATAAAATTATCTATATCTTCTTTATTGATTTTTACTTCTTTTTCTTCTTCTTTATTAACATTCGTTGTAGTAGTATCATTAAGTCTTCTTTCCCAACTTAATTTACATTTTGTTTCTTTATCGTTAGAAGAAATCCTTACTCTAAATCTACCATCAATTTCTTTGGAATAAAAATCATATTTTGGATCACAATGATTAAACTGTACTGTTTTTTCATATGTTCTTAATCCCATTTTTAAATCATTATTTTCTGATAATTTAGTTATCAATTCATTTAACTCTGCTGTTGGGTAATAAAATCTTACTTCGTACCCCGTCTTTTTCTTCCTCCTTAGTTAAAGTTTATAAGCTTGTTATTCATATGTTACATTTTATCTTCTTTATATAAATAATGTTATATAAGACATTTTAGCATAAGCATAACAAATAAAAAAGAATAGTTTATACTATTCTAATTATTTGTTTGTAATGTTAAACTCTTTACTAGTCTATTGTTTAACATAGGTCTAGCAAATTGCTCTTCAAGTGTTACCACGCTACTTTTATATCTACTATATGCTTCTTCGTAGTTTCCATTCTCGATTTGTTCTACACAATAATCTACAATATTATCATAAATATAATTATATATGATATCGCTTTTTTCTTCCTTATTTATTGCTTCAACGATTACTGGAGCAGTTTTATAATAATGTTCAATATCTTCTGCAGACACAAAATTATCCCTAAACCATCTTAATACTCTTAACTCATAACAGTTATCATCAAACTTATCCTGAAAATATTTCATGCATGCTGTTGTTAAAAAACAAGAAACATCCGTTGTCTCTTTATCTCCATCTGTAGTATCTACTATATTTCCCTTACCAGTATCACTATCCCAATTAATATGAATTGAAGAATGAGAATCCTTTGGATCATTATCATATACGTCGATATGATCCTTTCCTCTTTTGTCTGTATGTACTTTTATATATTTATCATCATCTGGCATTTTAATTTCCTCCTAACATTTCATCTTTCCATTTTTTTTCTAAAATGCTAAAATCATATGATAATCTTTCAGCATAATTTTCTTTTACAGGTTCAGTTGCAACGTAATCTGCAAAAAAATCAGTAATTTCCAAATCTAAATATTCTAAATCTTTAACACTTATGCCCTTAAGTGTATTATTTTTTTTATAATCTTCTTGCCATTCAAGTACTTTGTTTTTTACCTCTTCTAGATTATCTTTGTTATCATAAAAATCATTATTTAATATAATGTTAATATTATTTATAACACCATCAAAATATGAATTTATATCTCTATTATTATTCATTGGCTGTTCTCCTTTCTTCTCTTTCATTTACTACTACCATTTTCATAATTCATCAAACCTCCTTCTAGCATTTAAATACAAATAACATAAAAAGAGGATAGAAAAGCAACTTGTGCTTACCACTATCCTCTTAGTGTATTATAAATAATGCTGGGTAAACACCCACAAATTTTTCTTTATTATAATTACATTGTTTCATATTGTCAAGAACAAAAATAATAAATTGTAAACTAAAGTACTATTGTAACATAATGCATTTGTATTGCTATAATTATAGGGTTGAGTTATTTATCTGAAATTACAGGTCTTAAATTATCTTATCTCTTGCATCAATGTTGTTATTCTCTTGAAATATTAAGGCTTTTTTAGGTACTATTTAGGCACCATTTTATAGTAAAACGCAAAGTAGTATAAATGTAAAATACAGTATAAAAAAGGAAACATTAAAATTAAATTAATGTTTCTTTTTAGAATACTTGTTAGCAAATTTAGTTAAAATACAAATAATTAAATCCTAATTCTTTATAGATAGTTGATGCTCTAGGAAGTGAAAGAAGTCTTGCAAATATTAAATTGTATAGTTCATCAAATAAAAATATAGCACATAGGGTATAACTTAATATTAAGAAAGTCTTTTTATTCATTTTTTTAGCTAGGTAAAAACAAAATGGAACTATTAAATAGATTAATAATAAACTTGATAATCCAAAAATAATAACACTTCTTAAACAAACATACCCATTAATACTTCCAAAACTTAATATTTCTGACTTATAATCCCAACATTTAACATTCATGACATGTTCCATACCCCATCCACCAATATACTCTAATATTCCGGTTAATATGGCACTTATTAGAAAAACAAGTAGGGGATTTTTTCTTTTTTTATAAGTTGCAAAATACACTATAATTGCTCCTATAGCGTATATATTTATCCAAGGTAGAAAATTTCCTCCTCGCCAATATATTTCTTTCATTCCACTATTAAAATAATAAAATATAACTTCATATAAAAAACCAAAAATTCCTGATATTACAATAATTAAAGAAAATATTCCTAACATAGTACTCTTGTCAAAAGAGTGATCTTGGTTTATATAATTTTTATAATTTTTTATCATACTACTAATGTCCATCCTTATTTATAATATTTTATTTATCTATATTATATCAAAATTTTAAAATATTTTTAATATTTATTGACAATTGAATAGATATTCAACTATAATTACAATAGTTGAACAATAATTCAATTAAAAACATATATTATTTTGGAGGTAATTATGTCTAGAAATGAGTTTACTTGTGATTGTAATGTTATTCATCAAGATGCAGTCGATAAAGTATTAACAAAAATGCCTAGTGAAAATACTTTTAATCGCTTAGCGGATTTATTTAAATTAATTGGAGATACCACTAGATGTAGAATACTTTTTGCCTTAGATCAAGATGAAATGTGTGTTTGTGACTTGGCTAATGTATTAAATATGACTAAGTCGTCTATTTCTCATCAATTAGCTACTTTAAGGAGAAGTGGTGTTGTTAAATGTAGAAAAGAAGGTAAGGAAGTTTATTATACTCTAGATGATGAACATATAGGTCAATTATTTGAAATTGGATTAGAGCATATTAATCACAAAGGTTAGAAAGAAGGATTAAAATGAGTAAATATAAATTTAAAATAAAAGGATTAGATTGTGCTAGTTGTGCTAATGAACTAGAAAATGCTTTGCAAAAAATAGATATCATAGAAAATGTTTCTATAAGCTTTATGACAGAAAAATTAGTGTTTGAATGTACTGAGGAAAATTACGAATTAGCATTAAAAGAGATAAAAAGAGTAGTCAATAAAGAAGAACCGGATGTAATAATTGAGGTGAATTAATACTATGAATAAAAAAATGAATATTAAGTTAATTAAAATTATTGTATCAATTATATTAGTTGTAATATCTACCATTATAAAATTTGATAATTCCTTAGTTAATAATGTTTTATATATTTTAGCTTATTTAATTGTTGGTTTAGAAATTGTATTAAAAGCTATTAGAAATATCTTAAGAGGAAAAGTATTTGATGAAAACTTTTTAATGAGTGTAGCAACAATAGGTGCGTTTTGTATAGGTGAATTTCAAGAAGCAGTAGCGGTAATGATTTTTTATCAAGTAGGAGAATTGTTTCAAAGTTATGCAGTGGATAAATCTAGAAAATCAATTTCCAATTTAATGGACATTAGACCTGATTACGCTAATGTTTATCGTGATAATGAAATTGAAAAAATTGATCCAGATGATGTCAATATTGGAGAAATTATTTTAATAAAACCAGGAGAAAAGATTCCTTTAGATGGTGTAGTTGTAGAAGGAGAATCCATGCTTAATACTCTTGCTTTAACTGGAGAATCTGTTCCTAGAAAAGTTAGTATTAATGACGAAGTATTAAGTGGTTGTGTTAATATAGAAGGGACGTTAAAAGTAAAGGTTAGTAAAGAGTTTGGAGAATCAACAGTTAGCAAAATTTTAGATTTAGTTGAAAACGCTAGTGGCAGAAAATCAAAATCAGAGAATTTTATTAGTAAATTTGCAAGATATTATACTCCGATTGTTGTTATAATTGCCATAGTTTTAGCAATTATTCCTCCTTTAATAATAAAAGATGCTAGTTTTAATGATTGGATATATCGTGCTTTATCATTTTTAGTTGTTTCTTGTCCATGTGCTTTAGTAATATCCATTCCATTAAGTTTCTTTGGAGGAATTGGTGCAGCATCTAAAATAGGAGTATTAATCAAGGGAAGTAATTACCTAGAGGCTTTAGCTAATACGGAAATTGTTGTATGTGATAAGACCGGAACTTTAACGGAAGGTGTATTTAAAGTTCAAAAAATAGATGCCGTAGGTTATTCTGACGATGAATTATTAAGATATGCATCTTATGCTGAACATTTTTCAAATCATCCAATATCTCATTCTATTAAAGAAGCTTATGGAAAAGAAATTGATGAAAAACAAATAACTGAAGTAAAAGAAATAGCAGGAAAAGGAATTAGTGCAAAGGTAAATAAAAAATTAGTTTTAGTTGGTAATGAGAAACTAATGAAGGAAAATAATATTAAGTATGATAAAAGTAAGGAAGTAGGTACTCTTGTATATGTTGCCATTGATAAAAAATTTGCAGGTACAATTGTTATCGCTGATAAAATAAAAGATGATGCATTTAAAGCAGTTAAATTATTTAGGGAAAATAACATTCAAAAAATAATTATGTTGACAGGTGACCATAAAAATATAAGTGAGGATGTTGCTAGTAAATTGAATTTAGATGAATTTTATTCTGAACTTTTACCACAGGATAAAGTTGAAATTGTTGAAAAATTAATGCAGAAAAAAGATGGTAATGGTAAGTTAGTATTTATAGGAGATGGAATAAATGATGCTCCAGTTTTAGCTTTATCTGATATAGGAGTTGCTATGGGTGCGCTTGGAAGTGATGCCGCAATAGAAGCAGCAGATGTAGTTATTATGACCGATGAACCATCTAAAATTGCTAATGCTATTAATATTTCTAAAAAGACAATGAGAATTGTTAAAGAAAATATTACGTTTGCTATTACAGTAAAAATAGCTGTATTAATATTAAGTGCCCTAGGTATTGCTAGTATGTGGGCTGCAGTTTTTGCTGATGTTGGGGTATCCGTTTTAGCAATTATCAATGCCTTAAGAATTTTAAGAATTAAAAAAATGTAGTAAAAGTAGATTTAAAAGTCTGCTTTTTTTATTTATAAGGAATTTGCTTTTCTAAGATGTAAATTTGAAAACTTGGTAAAAAACAGTTGACAAGCGAACAAATGTATTATAGAATGTATTTGTTGGGGATGAAAATTATATATAGGTCTTATCATTTTTATTTGTAACCATTATTTAAAAAAGAAAAAATCACTTTATCGCTTTATGGATAAGAAAAAGAAAAAAACAAAAGAAAAACTACGGTAGCGACTATCGGATGTTAAGCCTGTGGAGAAGTAAGGGGACTTAGTCTATGAAGCAGGAAATTTGGAAGGTGACGACCAAAGCGAATTAAGTTTACTTAATTCTTTTGTTCTGTTTTCTATTTAAGTAAATAATTAGTCATGGTATAATTAAAATACTAAATATTGTTTATTATAATAATATAGCAGTTGAAATACTGGGAGTTGATATAATGGCGAAATTAATAGAATTAGAAGGAAAAAGATATGATGATTATGTTAAAAATCATCCAATGAAGTCCCACTTTTTGCAATCATATGCTTGGGGAGAATTTGCGAAAAAAGAGAAGAGGCAAACTCCTTATTATTTAGGTTTAGTCGATAATAATGATAATATATTGGGTGCTACCTTATTGCTACAAAAACATTTACCTTTAGGTTTTTCTTATTTTTATGCACCACGAGGATTTGTAATAGATTTTACTAATGATGAATTAGTAAAAGAGTTTTCTAATAAAGTAGTTGCATTTACTAAAAAGAAGAAATCCATATTTTTAAAAATTGATCCTGATCTTATTTGGCATGAAGAAGATTATAAAGGAGAATTGGTGGAACCTCGTTATGATTGTAAGCATATTTTTAATGTGTTAAAAGAAATCGGTTTTAAACATCAAGGATTTACTAAAAACTTTGAAACAATGCAACCAAGATATACTTTTAGAATTGATTTATCTCAATCAATGGAAGAAATTGAAAGTAAATTTTCCAAAACAGTTAAGCAGAGAATCAAAAAAGGAACTAGTTTGGGAACTAGTGTTAGAATTGGTACTATTGATGATATTGAAGAATTTAGTAAATTAATGGATATGACAGAGGACCGTAAGGATTTTGTTTCTCATGATATGAAATATTATAAAAGTTTATATGAAATATATAATAAATATGGAAAAATGAATTTATTTATGGGAAGCATTGATACTAATAAAGTTATTTTAGATTATATGGATGAAAAAACGGAATTAGAGGATAAATTATCTAAATTAAAAGAAAAGGGTGCATTAAGTACTGCTAACCAAAAAAAAGAAAAAGAAATAGAAATGCGTATTGATAAACTGAATGAATACATAGACGAGTATACTAGTGCTAAAGAAAAATATGGAGATGTTATTACATTAAATGCACATGTAATTGTTGAATATGGTGATAAAGCTTGGACTTTGTATGCAGGAAATCACAATGTACTAGCTTCTTCACAATCTAATTATAAAGTATATTATGAACATATTAAGTATTGCCATGATAAGGGGATAAAATATTATGATCATTTTGGTACAATAGGTGACTTAGATCCTAAAAATCCTCGTTATGGATTACATATATTTAAAAAATCATTTGGTGGAAATTATATAGAATTTATTGGAGAATTTGACTATATAACGAATCATTTTATGTATTTTTGTTTTACTAAGTTAGTTCCACTATATAGAAAATTAGTAAGGAAACGCGCAAAAAAAGCTATAAAAAAATCAGTTAGTAGTAATAATAATTAATATAATGGCTTATATTTTAGTTTTGTATGAATAAGTGATATAATATTATTGGAAGATGAGTGATAAAATGGAATTTGTAAAATTAACAGAAAAAGAATTTGAAAAATTTGCGAGTAGTCATCCACAAGCTAATTTTTATCAAACAGTTGAGTGGGGCCATTTGAAAAAAACTAATCATTGGGATATGCACTTACTAGGATTAAAAGATGGAAAAAAGATTGTTGCCGCTTGCATGATGTTATCTAAAATGACACCTATAAAGAGAAAAATGTTTTATTCACCTCGTGGTTTTTTAATTGATTATAATAATTATGATATTTTAAAAGAATTTACTGATGATATAAGGGATTATGTAAAAAAAGAAAAAGGTATATTTGTTAAAATAGATCCTAATATAATGTATCAACAAAGAGATTTATTAGGACAAATTGTTCCTAATGGTGAAAATAATTTTAAAGCATTTGATAATTTGAAGAAACTAGGTTATCGTCATTTCGGATTTAATTTGATGCAAGAGACTCTTCAACCTAGATGGATATTTGTTATAAATACTAAGGGTAAGACAATGGATGAAATAATGAGTCAAATGGATAGAGAAACAAGACGTGTCATTAAGATGAATGAAAAGAATCATATTAAATGTCGTGAAATCGGATATGATGAATTACCTAAATTTAAAGATATCATGCAACATACTGGTGATAGAAGAGAATTTATTGATAGACCATTATCTTATTACCAAGATATGTACAAAAACTTACATGATAGTGGTATTTTAAAAATATTAGTAGCAGAACTTAATACGAATGAAACTATTTCTGAATTAAAGAAAGAAAAAAAGGAATTTGAAGATGATTATCAAGATCGTAAAAATAAACATGATAATCATATCATTCAAATGAATGAAAAGAAATATGAACAGAAACAAAAAGAAGTAGAGAATAATATAAAACGTTTAGAAAATAAAATTAGGGAAGTGGAAGAGCTAAATAAAAAACATGGAGATGTGATTACCCTTGGTGGAGTTTTATTTTTAATATATGGAAAAGAAGTACTAGCACTAGTTGGTGGTTCTTATAGTGAATTTATGGACTTTCAATCAGCATATTATATATACTATGAAATGATTAAATATACTGTAGAAAATGGTTATGATCGTTATAATTTTTATGGAATAACTGGAGATTTTAATGAGAACAGTCCATTATATGGATTATATTCTTTTAAAAAAGATTTTGGTGGAGAAGTAGTAGAATTAATAGGCGAATTTGATTTAATTATTAGTAAACCATTATATTACTTATATAAAATAGCTTTCTCTTGTTATCATAACTTGAAAAATTTTAAAAATAAACTAAAAAAATAAAAGGATTATTCTTATTTAAAGAATTTTTCTTTTATTTTTTCTTTATACTTTTTAGATAATAATTCTGTTTCACTGTTGTTATTAAAATAGATTTTATTGTTTTTAAAATCAAAATTTATAGTGCGATTAATATTAACTACGCAAGACTTGTGAGTTCTTATTAAATCATTAGGATATAATTTTTCAAAGTAATTTAATGTTTTTTTACACTCAATATTTTTTATGTCTGTTTTTATTATTGCTTTTCTTTTCTTGGAATCTATTGTTATATATAAAATCTTGGATAGTGGAATTGCATAAATGGAAGTATTATCTTCGATTTTTATAATATTTCTATTTTTTCTGATTCTATTTAATATTTCGAAAATATTTTGTTCTAATATTTCTTCTACATTATCTTTTTTGCAGATAAAACTAAAAGCTTCAATCATGTTTTTTAAAACTTGATTACCATATTTTTCATGAGCGGTTAGAAAGATTATTATTGCTTCAGAATCTTTCTTTCTAATTTCTCTGGCAACGTCTATTCCGTTTTTGTTATCTGTTTTAATATCTAAAATGTATATTTTGTTTTCAAAATTTCGATTTATATAGTTATTAAATTTATCATCGTATTCAGCAAATGCTTTTTTTCTATATTCAAAACAAGTTTTAATCATAATTTTATCGACCATAGATGTAATATGTTTTAAATATTCAGTGTTATTTTCTACGATTATAAAGTCTATCATACTAATCCCTCCAATACTGCTAAGGGTTGCCATCGATTAAATTATATCAGTTATATCTATTTTATCTAAACTATCTTTTATATATTCTTCTTTAATACATAATAGTTTTAAATAAATTCTCTTTTTTTGTTTTTTACTAATAAAGTACAACATCTTTTAGTTCCTTTCTCTTATATTTTTTTTAGAATACCACACATAAATGAAGATAAGTAAAAAAATACGTAAAATGATATTATTTTTACGTAAGATTTTAAAAGTAAACAAATTATTAACATAATTTGTGAAAAAAATTGTTAGGGAATTTATTGTAAGTAAATAAAAAAAATGATAATATATAAATTAAGATAAGGGTGATATACATGGATTTAATAATTAGTTTTTTTAGAGATATTGATGGTATTCTTTATTATGTAATTTTAGTTGTTAATACTATTTTGATATTTGCTATTATTGGTTATTTAGGTGATAAGAACAACGAAAAAATATTACAAATGAGTATGAATACGAATGGTGTTAATCCATCTAATCAACCTATAAATAATAATACAACTCCTAATGTAAACAATAGCAATAATCATGGAGGGCTAGCTATACCTAAAGTTGCGCCTACACAAGCCAATGTAGCTAGTAATCCTCAGCCTGTAGCATCTATTCAAAATACGCAATTAAATAACTCTGTAAATAATAATGCATCGATGGCGACACCAGGCAATAATATACCAGTAAATAATACTATAAATTCTAGTGTTCCTAATAATCAAACAGTCCAAAGTCAACAAGCTTTACAAGGCAATATAGCTAATCAACCACCGATTATTCGACCAGAAGATAACGAAGTAGATCCCAATGAAAAAGCTCCTGCTGTCTTAATAATTAATAGTAACAATAATGATAAAGATATAAAATAGAGTATTTACTATTTATGTCTTTTTTTGTATAATATATAGTACCGAGAGTGGTAATAAAGGAGATTTTTATATGACTATTGATAGTATTTTATCGATTATTAATAAAACAGTGGATATTTTAATTGTTTGGTTAATATTTTATTATATATTGAAGAATATTAAAAATAATGTAAAATTAACTCTTATTTTTAAAGGAGTTATCATTATTGCTGTTTTAAAGATAGCATCGGATATTTTTCATTTTGTAACAATTGGTTTATTGCTTGAATATATAATCATGTGGGGACCTTTAGCATTGATAATTATTTTCCAACCTGAAATAAGAAATGTTTTGGAACAGTTGGGAAGAAGTCAATTATTAGGTAGACATAAAGTTTTAACTGTTGATGAACGTGAGCGACTTGTATATGAAATTGTTCAATCAATGGATTATTTAAGGAAAGCAAGGATCGGGGCATTAATAGTTATCGAACGTGATATTAGTTTAGCTGACTATATTAACAGAGCTAAAAAAATATATGGTGATTTATCTAGTGAGTTATTAATATCATTATTTTTCCCAAACAATCCATTACATGATGGAGGTGTAATTATTCAGGGGGATAGAATCAGCTGCGCTGGAGCTGTTTTCCCTACTAGTAATAATATAAAAAATAATAAAAGACTAGGTACTAGACATAGAGCTGCAATAGGAATCACGGAAGAAACTGACTGTATTTCTTTAGTGGTATCAGAGGAGACTGGACGATTATCTATTGCGGTAAAAGGTGAATTGTTCTATAATCTATCACTTGATGATGTTAGAATGATGTTAATAGATGAATTAAGGCCAAAACAAGAATCTGATTTTGAAGAAGATGTAAATGAGGAAGAGATATATGAAGAAAACAAATAATGGTAATAAAAAGAATATATTTGTAAAATTTCTAGGGTTATTTGATAGAATCATTATAACCCCTATTACTAAATTAATTTTATTAATTACAGATTTCTTCAAAAATAATGGTCATGGTTTTGAAAAAATATTAACCAATCGTCAAGCATTAGTAATTATATCTTTAATTTGTGCTTTAATTACATTTTTTGCCATTGATAATAAATTTACAACCTTAGTTGATGATTCTGCTGAAATTTTATATGGTCAACCTGTAAAAGCTATCTACAATGAAGAAGCATATGTTGTAGAAGGATTACCTGAAACAGTAGATGTCACTTTAATTGGTAGAAAATGGGATGTTTATTTAGCTAAGCAATATCCTGCTGATGAAGTTACCGTGGATTTGACAGGATTATCACCTGGACAACACAGAGTAACTTTGAAATACGAACAATCAGTATCAAGTGTTAAATATAAATTAGATACTTCTACTGTTACCGTAACAATATACGAAAAAGTATCTGAAACAAGAGAATTATCGACTGATATTATTCATATAGATAACTTGGATACAAAGCTAAACATTGAAAGTGTAACATTAAGTAGAGGAAATGTAATAATTAAAGGTGCTGCTGAAAGACTAAAAGAGGTTGCATCAGTAAAAGCTTTAGTTGATATTAATGATATTAGTAATCCTAGTGTTGGTAGTACAACTCTATCTGATGTTCCATTAGTTGCTTATGATGAAAATGGACAAATAGTTGATGTGGAAATTGTTCCAGAAAAGGTAGATGCCGTAGTTAAGATTACTTCACCTAGTAAAGTAGTGCCAATAAGAGTTATTCCAGAGGGAACGCCTGAAGGAAAAGCAGTAGAAACACTAGAACCAAGCGTTAGTGAAGTAACAATATATGGTGATGAAGAATCATTATCAAATATTGAATATTTACCAGTTAAGATAGATGTATCAAACGTTACTACTGATAAAACTTATACGGTTAATTTAACTAAACCAACTGGTGTTAGAGAAATTAGTGTTAAAACATTAACGATAAAACTTACTTTAGATGAAGTTGTTACTAGGGAAGTAGATGGAATCAATATTAAAACAACAAATCTAGAATCTGGTTATAGTGTTCAGGCATTAAGTCAAGAATATAGCTCTATTTCTATCATCGTCCAAGGTAGTCAAACAGCGTTAGATTCACTTGATACTTCTACAATTAATGCTTATATTGATCTAGAAGGTTTAACTGAGGGTGAACATGAGGTAGAGGTAAAAGTTGATGGTGATGATACTAGATTAACTTATACTCCTAGAATTAAAAAAGTAAAAATTAGAATTACTAAAAATTAACAAAAAAGTCGAAGGAATCTTGATGTGAACCCTATTTGGGAGACATTTAAGTAAAAAGACTTTTAAATTAAAAATCAAGGACGAACGAAGAGAGTT
>CALVKH010000018.1 GCA_944332575.1 uncultured Bacilli bacterium
AAGTTGTTTTAAGGTATGATATTAAATAAAAGGAAGTAATGAGTAATTGTAAAGTCCATGAAAATGGGCTTTTTGTGTTATAATTTGTTTAGAATTCAAGAAGAGGATGATAAATAATGTTAAAAAAATATAGAATAAAATGCAAATTATGTGGAGATATACTTCAAACGAAAGGACCAATAAAAAATGAAATTAAGTGTTCATGTGGTAATATATCCATATATAGTGATTATATAGGGTATGGGTATAAAAAACATTTATCTGCGCAAGAATGTTATGAAGATTTGTCTGAACCTATTTCAAAAGAAGAATTAGAAAAATACTTTCAAGAAATAGATAAATAAAAAGAGATTGTAATTAATTTACTACAACCTCTATAATTTTTTTATGAAATTAGATATTTAATTTCTTAATTTCATCAGAAGTAGAACTTAATGTTGCTTCAAAATAACTACCTCTATTAGTTAAAGATGCAAATTTATTGCATGGGATAATTAGTTTTTCGCTATAACTGTCGTTATAAAATACAACGCTTGACTCAACTAAGTATGCAGTAGGTATCATTAAACTTTTTAAATTTCTTTTAATTCTAAGATGAATTAGAAGTCTATTAGATGTAGAATTTAAACTAATCTCAAAATGTGAAAGATCATCTTGATAAAATTTATAATTAGTACTATCGTCCTTAACATCAATATATAAAAAGTGTAAAGATACTTCTTTTTTTAAATCCTCAATGTTCATTTTAGTGTTCTCCTTTCTATTAAATTTAAACAATAAAAACTTTTTATTTTACTGTTTATAATCTTCTATACGATTTAAAATAGATTTTGAAGTAAAATTTAATGAATTTTTTTAAAAAAGTTTAAAATCCACTATATTTTTTATTGTTTATAATAAGAAGTACGAAAATAAATTAAAAAAATCTTAAAAAAACAAAATTTTTTAAAAATAGTGCCTAATTTTAAAATTTATGTGATAATCATCCCGAAGTAAAAGAGGTGTTTAAATGTTAAATCATGTTATTTTAGTTGGGAGATTAGTTGATACTCCAGAAATAAAAAAACTAGAAACAGAAAAAGTAATAACAAATATTACTTTGGCAGTTCCTAGAACATAAAATACAGAGAGATGAAAGGATAATATATGACATAAAAATAATATATGAAGAATAAAAATGGCTAGTGTATTACTTTATTAATTGCATAACAAAGTATAGTTTATAAGGAGATAAATATTATGCAAAATAAAATTTTAAACTACTTTAATAAAGAAGAAGTTAAATTAGTGGAAAGAATAGAAAACTCAATTTTATCTACACGTACCCCAGTGGTATATATAAATAATATAGGAGATGAAATTTGTTTTGGAGAAAAAATTGAAGAAATATATAATTATTGTTATAGAAATAATTATAAAAATATTCGATTTTGTTATAGCGATGAATTTGTATATGATGGTTTTGATTATGAAGATTTATTAGAAGAAATTTCTGATGGTGCTGTAGAACACCTAATACTTTATTCAATAAAAGACATAACAAGATTTGAATCACCATATGAATTACTTTATAAAGCAAAAATAAATAATTGTAAAATAGATGTTATTTATTTCGATGAAGATGAATATTACATTGATGGTGAAATTGATTTATTAAAGTATATAGCTAATATAGAAGAATAATTAATAAAAAAGGCGCTGGTTATTTTATAATCAGTGCCTACCTTCTACTTATATAGTAGAATATCAATGACAGATTATAAAGGAAAAGAAAATGAATTATAAACAAATGGAAGAAATAATTTTAAAACCATGGATAGATACCGATGGGATTATGAAGTTAGCTGAGTGCGGTAAAAATACTGCTATAAAAATACGTACAGATATTGAAAAAAGTATTATTGACAGTGGTCTAAGAGTTCCTATAGCTCGTAAGAAGAAGATTCCTACTAGGTTAGTATTAGAGTATCTTGGTTTAGATACAGATTATATAATTCAGATGGCAAATTATGTGTAGGAGATGGTTATATGGCTGTAAGAGAAGTATCAAAGAATGAGCATACTAAAGATGGAAGAAAGTGGATATATGAAATTCGTTTTGAAGGTAAAAGATATAAATCCAAAAAATTCCTAACAAAGAAAGAAGCATTAGCTGCTGAACGCTTATTTTATGAAGAAAAAGAAAAGATCGGCAACCAAACTATGATGACCTTGGGAGATTTATTTGATGACCATTATAATTATCAGAAAGATAAAGTAAAAATGACTACATTGTCTAACTATGGTAAAAAAATTAAACATTTTAATTCCATAAAAAATATAAAATTAGATAAATTAACTATGAAAGATATAGAGAAATGGAAGCAAGAGATTAATAGTAAAAATTTGGCTACAAGAACTAAAAATGATTTAATGAAATATTTAAAGAGCGCATTAAATTATGGTTCTAAATGGTATGATTTTAATTTTAGTTCTATGTATAACAAGATGACTAATTTTACAGACCCTGATGAAATTCCTAAGGAAATGCAATTTTATACATTTGAGGAATTTAAGAAGTTTATTAGTGTAGAAGAAGATTTGAGGTTTAAAACTCTATTTAAAACATTATATTATTGTGGATTACGTTCTGGAGAATTAAGAGGTCTTACTTGGAATGATGTGAATTTAGAAAGTAAAGAACTATCTGTTAATAAGAATATTACTGTCAATTTAGATGGTAGGAAATATATAGTAACTACACCTAAGACTAAGAGTAGTTATAGAACGATTCCAATGCCTGATGTACTTGTTGATGATTTGATTAAGTTAAGAGAGATGCAAAATAATTATTATGATTTCAATAACAAATGGTATGTGTTTGGGTCTTATGAACCTTTAGTGAAGTCTGCATTACGAGATAGAAAGAATAAAGATTGTAAGTTAGCTGGAGTTAAACAAATTAGAATACACGATTTTAGACATTCTTGTGCTTCGCTACTTATTAATAATGGAGCCAATATAACAATGGTTGCTAGATATTTAGGGCATGCTAAGATAGATGAGACTTTAAACACTTATTCACATATGTTTAAGAATAAGTTAGATGATATAGTAGGAACAATAAATCGATTGAACAATAAATTGAACAATAAGTAGATTTATCGTTCTTTTTTTGTTATAATTTATTCAGATATTTCAGTAATATTTTAGCTTATTTTAGCAGATTGTTTTAGTCGACATTTTAGTCGACTAAATAAGTGAATTTGTGTGATATTTGATGAGTTTAGTCGACATTTAGATTTTCGAAATTCCTTGTAAATAAAGGAAAGTGTTACTAGGTGGAGTTCATAATATCAACCCCCTGAAGGAGCCGCAAGGCTCCATTTTTGTTTATATTACAGAGCTTGAAGATATAATTCTTTTTAGGTATATAAATTTTGATTGTTAGAAAACTTTTACCCCAAGAAGAGCTGGAGGAAGCTATATTGTTTTGTTTGCGTTTAATTAATTTTATAGTATAATATGATTAATAAAGGAAGTAGTGAAATGATTTTCAATATAAGAAAATTTTAGAAATTGGTCATTAATAAAAAAAGGAGGAAATAAAATGGAAGGCGAAAAGTTAGATAAACTTTCAAACGAAATTGAAAAAAAATATTCATATGAATATAATTCAGATGTGTTTTCTAATGATTATTATCAATTTTTAGAAGATGAATTTTCCAAAGCCTCTACATTAGATGCTTTATTGAAATATTTTTATGAGGCTAGAATTGGTGAATATAAAACTGAACACGAAGTATGGAATAGGATTATAACGCAACCCAATCAAGGTGCTGTTTATAAAGTATTAACAAAATTGCATAATGAGTATGATGTTGGTGATGAAATAGATATGGCGATTATGGAGCAAATTAAAATACCAATAAACAAAAGAAAACTGCTTTTATTGAAACAACAGAATAATGCGAAAGAGGAAGCAGAACTTCATTATATTGAAAAATATGAAATAAATAATGATTTTTTCTATTTTATAGGTCCAAATGATAAATCATTTAAGGTTAAATTATATATTCCAATAGAAAAAGAAGACTATATAAATGATATAATAAAAATCATGGAAATTCTTCATCAAATGTATCAGGAGGATTGTAAACAATTAGGAAATTGCAAGTTTAGACTTGGTATATCTAATGATAACGGAACTTTCAGAATGGTAGAGGAAGCAGTACCGAAATTTATTAAATTATTAGATGAAAAAACAACGATTTTAAGTGATAGTAAAACGGAACCTAATATGCTATTGCCTACAATGCAAACTCCTAGTGGTGCAAAAGTTGGGGTTATGCCAGATTTCGGAGGATCATATTTAATGTTCTCTGCAACAATAATAGAGGGTTATGTGAATTATTGCGTAAGTAACAAAAATTATCCTAATCTTGAAGGATTAAGCGAATATGCTAATTATTTAAGTCAAAAAATAAATGATGACTCTGATACATCTAAGTGCCTAAAGAGATGGGGAGGCTTTGATGAAGAAGGAGTACATACATATTTCACGATTTTCAACGATGTAATTTCTAACCAAATAGTATTAAATGAGCAGGAAGGAGGAAAAATCAAATAAATATGGATTTGAAAGATAGAATAAATAGAATAGAAGAAAGAAATAAGAAAGTTACATTAGATAAAAAATGGGAAACTAGTTTGACAAGAAGATTATTTATTATGATACTTACTTATATAATAGTACTAATTTATTCATACATAATAAAAAAATATGATAATATATTTTTAAGTTCACTTGTTCCAGTAATAGGATTTGGCCTTTCTACATTATCGTTGAAATTTATTAGAAAAGTATGGGACAAGCATAATTAATTAAAGAAAAAATTATAGTTAAAGATTATCAGAATTATTTGGTCATATTTTTATTTGTTTACATAAAAGTAAAGCTATAGCTTTATAATACATTCTAAATATATAGATCAATATTAAAGTGTTGATCTTTTTTTGTTTGTATTAAAATGATATAATTGTAATAAATAATAATATAAATTAAAGGAGGAATCGTTTTGAAAAATATAGTTATCAAAGTTAATGGAATGCATTGTAGTGGATGTGAAAATAGAATTAAAAATGTTTTATCAGATATCGAAGGAGTAGAAGAAGTAAAAGCTAATTATAAAGATGGTGTTGTAACGGTTAATGCCAATGAAAGTATTGATGTATCTACTTTGAATGAGAAAATAGAAGATTTAGGTTTTAATGTAGAGGAATAAGTAATGAAAAAAATTATTTTATCTATTGATGGAATGACTTGTAGTGCTTGCTCAAATGGTTTAGAGAAATATTTAAATAAGCAAAAGTGTATTACTAATGCATCGGTTAATTTAGTTATGAAAAATGCAACTATAGAATATGATGAAAAGTTGTTAAATATAGATGATATTGAAAGGTTTGTTAAAGAGGCCGGTTTTAAAAGTTTAGGATTATATGATATAAAAAAAGAAAAAAAGAATAATAATCAAAATAAATTTACTTTTGTATTCTTTTTAATATTAGCTATCATTTTGATGTATATTTCTATGGGTCATATGGTAGGACTACCTATAGTAGATGCTTTAAATATGCATATAAACCCAATTAATTATACCGTAACACTATTTATTTTATCTTTATTATTTATTGGTTATGGATTAGATATTATTACAAGTGGTATAAAGAATTTACTTCATAAAACTCCTAATATGGATACTTTAGTATCTATTGGAGTTATTAGTAGTATGCTTTATAGCATATATAGTATGTATATGGTTTTTAATGGTAATCATAGTTATGTAGAACAATTGTATTTTGAGTCTAGTGCTATTATTATTTTCTTTATAAAATTAGGTAGATATATAGATAATGTTAGTAAAGATAAAACAAAAGAAGCTATACAACAACTTGTTCAAATAACTCCTAATGACGCCATTATAAAAGTTGATGGGAAAGAAAAGAAAGTTACACTTGATGAAATAAAAAAAGGCGATATAGTAATCAGTAGACCAGGGGATAAAATTGCAGTAGATGGTGAAATTGTATCTGGAAAAAGTCATATAGATGAATCTTTTATCACAGGAGAAAGTAGGCCAGTTGCTAAAACAATTGGTGATAAAGTAATCGCTGGTAGTATAAATTATGATGGATATTTAGAGTATAAGGCTGTAAAAATTGGTAAGGAGTCAACAATATCTGAGATAGTTAGATTGGTAATTGAAGCGACTAATACAAAAGCGCCTATTGCTAAGATAGCAGACAAAGTCAGTGGATATTTTGTATCAATAGTAATTTTAATTGCTATTGTAACTTTCTTAATATATTTGATACTAGGATACAATGTTGGTAATTCTATTAATGTGTTTGTAACTATTTTAGTTGTTGCTTGTCCTTGTAGTCTAGGGTTAGCAACACCACTAGCTATCATAGTTAGTGAAGGAATATGTGCTACTAATGGAATATTAGTAAAAAAGAGTGAAGTATTGGAGAATACTAGTAAAACTAATGTGGTTGTCTTTGATAAGACAGGAACTCTAACTTATGGAAGTCTAAAAATATCTAAAATAATTAATTACAGCAAGATGAAAGATGAAGATATATTACAAATCGTTGGAAGTTTAGAAAGTAAATCTACTCATCCTGTTGCAAAACCATTTATAGAGTATTTGAGTGATCATAAAATAAAAATGTTAGAGGTAGATGAATTCAAAAATATTAGTGGTTATGGAATCGTTGGTAAAATAGAGAATAAAGATATCATTTTAGGTAATGAAAAAATACTTTCTAAATATAAGATCAAAAATGATTACAAAGATGATGAAGAAAAAATATCTTCATTGGGTAATAGTATTGTTTATGTAGTTATTAATAAAAAAATAGTTGCTATCATTGGTATTAATGATATTGTAAGAGATAATGCAAAAGATGTAATAACTAAATTAAATAAAAGAGATATTAAAACTATTATGTTAACAGGTGATAATAGTAAAACTGCTACTCAAATAGCTAATAGTCTAGGTATCAAAGAAGTAAAAGCTAATATGTTACCTAAGGCTAAAGCTAATTTCATAAAGAATTTAAAACGAGAGCACAATATAGTTATGATGTGTGGTGACGGTATTAATGATAGTGTTGCTTTAGCTAATAGCGATATAGGTATCAGTGTCAATAGTGGAACTGATATAGCAATGGACTCTTCTTCCGTTATTTTAACCAACAATAATTTGAATAGTATTATTAATTTAATAAATATTAGTACTAAGACAATAAAGAATATTAAACAAAACTTATTTTGGGCATTTTTCTATAATAGTTTAATGATTCCTATTGCTATTGGATTATTTGCACCATTAGGTATTATTATTAATCCAATGATTGCTAGTTTTGCCATGATAATTAGTAGTTTTACTGTTATTCTTAATGCCTTAAGATTGAAAAGGATAAAGATAGCTTAAAATATCTTTTTCTTTTTGTTTTATTATATAAATGTTATACTAAATATGAGATAAAGTCGGTGATAAGATGAATAGAAAGATGCCAATATTTACTTTTATTATTGTGTTTTTATTAATTTTATTTTTAAGATTAGTGAATATTTTTCAAAAGGAAAATGGACTGGGTCATCCTTTGATTATGATATTTATTACTATTATAGTGTCTATAATTGTTGTTTTTATAGAATATAGAATAGATAAGAATTATAATGATAATAAATTAAATTACGATAATATTGATTTTTTTAGATACATTTTTTCTATTATTATCATAATTTTGCATATGAGGCCATTCTTAGAAACTTCTAATCAATTAGATTTAGCTTTTAATAATATTGTAAGTAGAATATGTGTACCTTTCTTTTTTGTAGTTACAGGATATTTTGTAGCTAAGAAGGAAAAAGATAATCCAAATTATATAAAAAAGTATATTAAATCTATGATGCCTTTGTATTTAACTTGGTGTTTAATTTATTTACCTATTATTTTAGTTAGTGCGTATAGTTATTTGCCTCAGATATCTTCTTATATTAGCATGATTAAAATTCCAGTATATTTATTAGTACCACTTAGTATTATTCTTATTCCCATCGCTCTTATTATAGTTCTTTTATATACGGGTACTTATTATCATTTGTGGTATTTTCCGGCAGTTATGTTATCTTTATTTGTATTAAGTAAATGGAAAAAAAGATGGAAAATAAAATATTTGTTAGTTATTTCGTTTATTTTATTATTATTTGGTGCAACAGAAACCTATTATGGCTTTTTGCCATCTAGTATAAAAGATTGGCTATCTTACTATTATAATTTATTTTTTACTACTAGAAATTTCTTGTTTTTTGGACTTTTCTATGTTGTGATGGGGTATTGGATCGGTAATAGAAAAAAGTTGTATTCTAATCATTCTTTTTTGAAACTGATTGTGTGTGTTTTTTTATTAATTGCAGAAGCGTTAATTTTACAAGGGACTGAAAGATTAAATAGTAACATTTTATTATCTTGTGTTCCACTTGTATACTATTTGTTTTTATCTGCTATTTATATGGATACTATTTTTGATTTTTCCTTTAAGAAGAGATTTAGAATATTGTCAAAATATTATTATTTAATTCATCCTTTAATTATTTTTATCTTTCAATTTGTTTTTATAAATAACATGAATTTAATATGGAATTTTTTAAATGTTATAGTAGTAGTTTTAGTAACTCACTTTGCATCTGTTATTATTATAAAGTTGAAAGTAAAGCATCCTAATATATATGTATAAAAAAGCAGTATTTGCAACGAACAATTAACAAAATGCAACTAATAGTAGGTGTTAATTTCTTATGATGTGTAGTAAAATTATATTGTGAATAAAGAAGAAATAAGGAGATAATATGATCGAATTAAAAAATGTATCTAAGTTTTATTATAATAAAGGTGTTATTGCTAGTGGGTTTACTAAAGTTAATTTGAAACTGGATATGGGTGAATTTGTAGCCATAACAGGTGAATCTGGTAGTGGTAAATCTACTTTATTAAATGTTATTAGTGGTCTTGATTCTTATGAAGAAGGAGAAATGTATATCAATGGTCAAGAGACTAGCCATTATACAGAAAAAGATTTTGAAGATTATCGTAGAAAGTATATTGGTAATATTTTTCAAAATTTTAATTTAGTTAATAGTTATACCGTTTACCAAAATGTTGAGTTAGTATTATTATTAAATGGTGCTAATAAGAAAGATGTAAAAGATAGAGTTTTGAATTTGATAAAACAGGTAGATTTATATAGGTTTAGGAATACAAAAGTATCTAAATTATCAGGAGGTCAGAAACAACGTGTGGCAATAGCTAGAGCATTAGCTAAAAATACTCCCATTATTATTGCGGATGAACCAACTGGTAACTTGGACTCTAAATCAGCTCGTTCTATCATAAAGTTATTAAGTGAAATAGCTAAAGATAAATTAGTTATTATTGTTACTCATAATTATGAACAAGTGGAAGATTATGTTACTAGAAAAATAAAAATGCACGATGGTAAAATTTTAGAAGATAAAAAAATAAAGAAAGTAGAGAAAGAAATTGATTCTAGCAATTATGCTATTAGTTATCAGAATATTACTTTTTTAAATAAAATACGATTAGGTCTTAGAAATACTTTCAATATATTACCAAAGTTTCTTTTGTTGTTAGCAGTATATTTATTTGTTGTAGTAGCACTGATGAGTGAATACTCAACTTTTAAAAAAGAAGAGTTTGAAGCTAGTACTCAAGGAAGTAATTATGTGTTTAATGATACATCAATTAATAGAATTGTCATTAATAAAAAAGATAAGTCAATTTTTAATGATTCTGATTATGAAGCAATTAATAAATTAGATAATATTGAAAGAATAGAAAAGTATGATTTGTTGTTAGAAAATCACGTGGAATTAAATAATCAAGATTATCTTTATTTCTATGGTTCTGTTCATTCTCTTGATACTTTGAATGATACAGTGGATATAGGAAGGATGCCAGAAAATGATAATGAAATTGTAATAGAAGGTAATAAAAATGATTATTATTTAGGAAGTTTAAGTGAAGAAGTGGTACAGGATGACTTTTATTTATCAAATATACTAGCGGGAGATTTAGAAAACAAAAAATTAAAAGTTGTTGGAATCCGTTATTTTGATGACGATGATTATTATACTATGAATTTTTATGTTGATAATGAATTATTAAAAGAGATAAACACTTGGTTTACTATTGTACAAAGTGATATCAAGGTGTTATTTATGAATAATTATTATGATGTTGATTATTACAATAATAATTTTAAAGTGATTCCAAGTAATTATGTAACAAAGGGTAATGTTTATATTAGTGAAGATTTAAGCGGTTATTGTGAATATGGTAATTGTTTAAATAAACAATTAAAAGTGGAAATAGATAATTTATATACTAAAGCAAGTGCTAATTTTAATATTTCAAATATGTATAATGCCCGTAATATGAATAGTTTATTGGGAATAAGTAATTATGAAGAGTATAATGGTAGTATTTTTATAAATACAGAAGATTATGATAGTTTATTTAATAAGGGATCATATCAGAGTAGTGTATTTGTAAAAGATCCTACAGAAGTTGACTCTGTAACTAAGAGCCTTGAAGATATGGGATATCATCCACTAGCTATTAAAGATACTTTAGTAAGTAATAATCTTACCCAAGTACTTAGAATTATGAAAACGGTTGTAACTATTATTCTAGTTGCAACGCTACTATTTATTTCTTATTTTGTAATTAAAATAGTTTTAAAATCCCGTAATATTTATTTTTCTACTATACGAATGTTAGGTGGCTCTAAAAAAGTATCTAAGCAATTATTAATTATAGAATTGTTAGCTGTTGCTAATATAGCTTATTTCTTATTTATCTTATTTATAAGTCTAAATAGATTAGGTTTTATATCTTTATCATTTGTTGATACTATTATTAACTATTTAAGTCTAGGAGATTACATTCTTTTATATCTTATTCTTATATTGATGTCTTATATAATAAGTCTAAAATATGCTAAAAAACTATTTAAAAATAGTGTGATTAAAACACTAGCAGAGGAGGTATAAGACATGATAGAAATTAAAAATTTAAATAAATATTTTAATAAAGGTAAAAAGAATGAAATTCATGTTATTAATAATGTTACATTAACACTTGATAATAATGGTTTAGTTGCATTATTAGGTCCTAGTGGTAGTGGTAAAACAACTCTTCTTAATACTATTGGCGGACTAGATAATGTTAAAAGTGGAAGTATTTATGTGAATGGTGAAAAAATTACATCTAAGTTTATTAGTAAAAGAGATGAAATTAGAAATTTAAATATTGGATATATTTTTCAAGATTATAAGTTGATTGATAACCTTAGTGTTTTTGATAATGTAGCCTTAGTTCTTAAAATGATTGGTATTAAAGATAAAAAAGAAATCACAACTAGAGTTAATTATGTGCTAGAGAAATTAGGAATGTATCGTTATCGTAATAGACCAGCTGGAATGCTATCAGGTGGCGAAAGACAAAGAGTAGGTATTGCAAGAGCAATTGTCAAAGATCCAGATATCATTATTGCAGATGAACCAACAGGAAACTTAGATAGTAAAAATTCATTAGAAATCATGAATATAATAAAATCTATTTCTAAAGATAGATTAGTTATTTTGGTAACGCATGAAAACAATTTAGCTAAGTTTTATGCATCACGTATTATTGAAATAGAAGATGGAACAATTATTAAAGATTATGAGAATAGTCATTCTAATGTATTAGATTATCAAATTGAAAATAGGTTTTACTTGAAAGACTTTAAAAATTATGAATCCATTAAAGAAAAATCAATTGATGTAGATGTGTATTCCGATGGTGAGGCTAAAATAAAATTAGATATCATATTGAAAAATGGTAATATTTATATTAAAAGTAATACGAAAGAAAAAGTAGAAGTAATAGACGATAATTCTAGTATTGAGTTAATTGATGATCATTATAAAGAAATTGATAGGGAAACTGTCGATAAATATGAATTTAATTTTGGAGACGTTATCAATAGAAATATTAAGAAAAAATATAGTTCGGTTTTTAATATTTTTACTTTTATTGCTAGCGGATTTAAAAAAGTTTTTGATTTTCCAATATTGAAAAAGATATTATTAATAGGATTCTTTTTATCAGGAATATTTATTATGGCATCTATTAGTACTATTGCAGGAACTTTAAAAATAGAAGATAAGGATTTTATAACTTATAATAAAAATTATTTGATGATCGAAACTAATGCAATGAATGTTTCTGATTATTTAGAGTATGAAAAAATAGATAGTGTTAATTATTTATTACCAAGTGACTCGATTGTGAGTTTTAATCTAAAAATAGATGACTATTATCAAACAGATTACTATTTTTATCAATTAAAAGGCTCATTATCTAGTGTAGATATGATAGATGAGAGTGATTTGATTTGGGGAAGAATGATTGAAAATGATTATGAGATTATCGTTGATAAAATGGTTATTGACAATTTGCTTAATAGTTCCCAACAACAAATAAAAATGTCAGGAATTACTAAAATGGATGATGTGATAAATAGAAAATTCACTCTTAATAATATGGATGAATTTACCATTGTGGGAGTAACTGATTTAGATAATCCAGCGATTTATGCCAAGAGTAATATGCTTATTAATATGATTAATAATTCTAGAACAGATATAGAAACAGGTATGTATGATAGTAGTGAGTCAAGTGTTTCTGGATTTGACGATTATAAATTGTTTGAACAGGAAATAAAACTACTAAAAGGAAGGATGCCTAGTGGTGACTACGAAATAATTGTAAATATCATTCACGAAAACGAAATGCCACTAAATAAGGAAATTAGTACAAAAATAGGAGATCGAAATCTTAAAGTAGTAGGGTATTATGATAGTAGTAATAATATTGATAAATATTTAGTAAATGAAAATACAGTTAAATATGCTTTAATTCGTACGACTAGTAATATTGTGGTATATTCAGATGAAAAAGATAGTGCTTTAAAAGATTTTAGAGATTTGAAATTAAATATCAATGATACATATGAATATAGTAAAAATAATTATATAAGTGGTCAAAAAGATATGATTGTAAACAATTTAATAGTATCCGGTATTATTTTGGTTATTTCCTTAGTTGAAATATTATTAATGATTAGAGCATCATTCTTATCACGTATTAAGGAAATAGGAGTGTTGAGAGCCATAGGTGTTAAACGAATAGATATTTATAAAATGTTTATGGGAGAGATCATTGCTATTACAACAATTGCTAGTGTTCCTGGTATATTGTTTATGGCTTATATATTTAGTGTATTATCGACAATTTCAATGATTGCTGATAGCTTTGTTATCAATTGGATAGTGGTATTGTTTGCTATGCTATTAGTTTACTTATTTAATTTATTAGTAGGTCTTATTCCAGTATTTAACACCGTAAGAAAGACTCCAGCACAAATATTAAGTCGTCACGATTTAGATTAGAATTAAGTGTACAAAATCAAATTTTTGTACACTTTTTTTATTAAAACATATTCATTAGATAAGCAAATCGTGGTATACTAATAGTACGATCAAAGGAGGATATAATATGAATGAACAAAAATTTAGTATATTAGAAAGATATGGAGAAAATTATACTGAAAAAGAGTATATTACTAATCCAGCTATAGGTAGAGATGTTCAAATAAAAGAATTATTATTAATTTTATTGACTCCTGAGAAATCAGCTATATTAGTTGGAAAGCCTGGTATTGGTAAAACAGCGATTGTTGAAGGACTAGCTTATGCAATTCAACAAGGAAATGTACCAGATGCATTAAAAGGTTATACTGTAATAAATATTAAAACAGCATCGTTACTTGGTACTATGCCTAATGGCGAAAGTAGAGTTCAGGTTATGATCGATGAACTTAAGGAAAGAGAAAAAATAATTTTATTTATAGATGAAATTCATATGTTAATAGGTGCTACTGATGAATCAGCACTAGACTTTGCTAATATTTTTAAGGAAGGTCTTGGTCGTGGTAGTATCAAAGTTGTTGGTGCTACTACTACAGAAGAGTATGAAAGATATATTTTGCGTGATAAAGCATTTACTAGACGTTTTCAAAAAGTAGAAGTACCTGAACCAACTAGAGAAGAAACTATTAATATAATGATGGGAACATTACCTAAAATAGAGAAAACAACTGGGGCAAAATTAAAATATACGGATTGGATTAAACAACAAATCATGGGATTTATTGTTGATTTAACTAGCGAATATAAAAGAGTATATGAAATTGGATCTCGTTATCCTGATATCTCATTAACTTTACTAAAGCAAGCTTTTTCACATGCAATATTTGAAAATCGTAATGAAGTAAATATTTTTGATATAGAACATGCTGTTTTAAATACTAAAAATGTTTACCCCGATGTTATCAAAAAAGATATGCCAACTTTTTATAAAATGTTTAAAGATATTATTGCAGAAGAGAAAGGTGAAGTTGATACCACAAATAATGATCCAGTATGGAATACTGATCCTAATAGAGTCATTACAACCCCTATTTATGATGAAAAGGTAGAAGAAGACAATGAAAATGCTCGTCAGGTAATAGAGACAAAACAAGAAGAAGTAATAGAACCTAGTACAGTAGAACGTAATACACTATTTGCACCAGATAAAAAAGATTATAGTACAGTAGCTAATAATAATACGATTTCTACAGGAATAGCTGATACTAATAATGATGATATAGAAATTTTATAAAGTAAAAGACTGTCAACTACAGTCTTTTTTTATTGAACAAATAGCAAATAATTGGATATACTAATATTAGATATATTAAATATAGGGAGGATATTTAGATATCAAGCGCCAGATCTTTAAGGTTGACGAGGTTGATAGTTATCGAAAATTCGGCGGGTGCTATCACGGTGTGGTGAATCGTTAGGTATATTACAAAAAATAAAATCAAGATTATAACAAAAAATATACTTTCACTAACAATTTTTGTAGTGGAGGAATTTTTATGTGTGGAATTGTTGGATATATAGGAAAAAAATGTGATCTCAAAAAAGATTTAATTAACGATTTAAAAACATTAGAATATCGCGGATATGATTCTTCAGGTATTGCTATTTACGATGGTAATATGAAAATTGTAAAAACGAAAGGTAAAATAGAGAATCTAGAAGCTAGTTTGAAAAATGTTGATATAGCAAATAGCCAATTAGGAATAGCTCATACTAGATGGGCGACTCATGGGGAAGCCAATGATATTAATTCACATCCACATCGAGTAGGATGTGTGACTTTAGTACATAATGGTATCATTGAAAATTATGTGGAGTTAAAAGAAAAATTAATAAAAAAAGGATATCATTTTGTCTCTGACACTGATACAGAAGTCATTACTGCTTTATTAGATGATATTAAGAAAAGCGAAGAAGATAATGTGAAAGCTATTAATAAAATGACATTAGAATTAGAAGGTTCTTATGCTTTAGGAATTATATTCGATGATGATTATGATCATTTATATGCCATAAGAAAAGATAGTCCATTAATTGTTGGAATATGTAATGGATGCAATTTGATAGCATCAGATGTTACTGCTATTATTGAGCATACTAAAAAATATATGTTGATAAATGATTATGAAATTGTAAAATTATCTAAAGATAAAGTGGAAATTTTTGATCGAAACTTAAAAAATGTAAAAAAAGATATATTAGAAGTGTCTTGGGATATTAATCAAGCCAAAAAAAATGGATTTAGTCATTTTATGTTGAAAGAGATTCATGATGAACCAACCGTTTTAAAGGATACTATTTCTGAATATATAAAAGATGTTAATACTTTAATTAATAAAATGCCGGATTTATCTAAATATAATAAGATTCATATTGTAGCTTGTGGTAGTGCTATGCATGCTGGTTTGGTAGGAAAAAGTGTTATTGAAGAATATGCTAATATACCGGTCACTGTAGAATTAGCTAGCGAATATCGTTACAAAAAGAATTTCTATGATAAGAAGACATTGGTTATTTTTATATCGCAATCTGGTGAGACAGCGGATACTATAGCAGCATTACGAAATGTAAAAAAAGATAAAATAGATACTTTAGCTATTGTTAATGTTGTGGGTTCCACAATAGCAAGAGAGGCTGATAGGGTTTTATATATAAGAGCAGGAGTAGAAATAGCCGTTGCTACTACTAAAGCTTACATGTTACAAGTAGCAATGTTAATTTTAATAGCATTAAATATAGCTTATGTTAATAAAAGCATGAATGAAGAAGAAGTAAGTAAAGTTTTGAAAGAATTTAAGAAAATACCTAAGTTTGTAAATGAGATTATTTTAAGAGAAAAAGAATGTTTTGAAATTGCTAAAGAAATCTCTAGTCAAGAAGATGTATTTTTCTTAGGACGTGGTGTGGATTATGCACTTAGTATGGAAGGAAGTCTAAAATTAAAAGAAATTTCTTATATTCATAGTGAAGCATACCCAGCTGGAGAATTAAAGCACGGTACTATTTCATTGATTGAAGATGGTACAGTTGTTATAGGAATCATGTCAAAAGATAAATTAGCTCCTAAATTATTAAGTAATGTAAAAGAAACATTAGCAAGAGGAGCTAAAATATTGATTATTATGACAGAGGATTTAGATATGGATTTTGATTTTGATTGTCATAAATTTGTCATTAATAAGGTTAATGATATATTACAACCTATATTAATTGTAGTGCCATTACAATTAATTGCATTTGAAGTAGCTAGACAAAGAGGATGTGATATTGATAAGCCAAGAAACTTGGCCAAATCAGTAACCGTAGAGTAAAACAAAAAAGAGGAATTATTTATTTAATTCCTCTTTTAATGTTAATTTATTGTTCTCTACATCTACAGTTACTGTGCTATTGTATTTTATTTTATCATTAATGATATCGTTAGCAATTAAAGTTTCAAGATATCTACTTACAAATCTTTTAATAGGTCTAGCACCATATTTTTCATCGTATGATTCATTAATAATAAAATCTTTAGCATTTTTTGTTACATTAATATTTATTTTTTTATCATTTAATCTTAGTTCTAGATCTTCAATTATTTTATCTAATATTTCGTATACTACTTCTTTAGATAATGAATTAAATATGATTATTTCGTCAATACGATTAATAAATTCTGGTTTAAAAGTATGTTTTAATTCTGTCATTACTAGATTATCGGCATTATCCTTGTTTTCTAGAATATATTCGCTTCCTAAATTAGATGTCATAATGATAATAGTATTTTTAAAGTCCACTGTTCTTCCTTGGGAGTCAGTAATTCGTCCATCATCTAATATTTGTAATAAAATATTAAATACATCCTTGTGAGCTTTTTCAATTTCATCAAATAAAACAATACTATATGGATTTCTTCTTACAGCTTCTGTTAATTGTCCACCATCATCGTATCCTACATATCCTGGAGGAGATCCAATTAATCTAGCTACAGAATGAGGTTCCATATACTCACTCATATCAATTCGAATCATGTGCTTTTCATCATCAAATAACTCATATGCTAAAGTTCTTGCTACTTCAGTTTTACCTACTCCAGTAGGCCCTAAAAATATAAATGATCCGATAGGTCTATTAGGATCTTTAATTCCTGCTCTAGCACGGATGATAGCATCACTTACCAATTTAATAGCTTTATCTTGACCTTTGACACGTTTTTTCATGTTATTTTCTAGATTTAATAGTTTGTCTTTTTCGCTACCAACTAGTTTACTAATAGGAATGTTAGTCCATTTAGATATGATTGCAGCAATGGATTCATCATCAACAGTATCACTAAGAACCTTGGAACTAGCTTTTTGTCTTAATTCTTCTAGTTCTTTTTCTAACGTAGGCATTACTCCGTGGCGAAGTCTAGCAGCAGTTTCTAAGTCATAATTATCTTCCGCTGCTTCCAAATTACGACGTGTTTTCTCAATCTCTTCTTTTTTACGATTAATTTTATCATTAATACTTTTTTCCTCTTCCCAGTCATGACGAAGTTTGTTTTCATCTTGTTTTAGATCATATATTTTATTATCTAATTCTTGCAATCTTTTCTTAGAAATATCATCTTTTTCTTTTTTTAATGCTTCTTTTTCTATTTGCAATTGCATTATTTTTCTTGTTAATGTATCAAGCTCTACTGGAACTGATTCCATTTGGACTTTAATAGTGGCACAAGCTTCATCGACTAAGTCAATTGCTTTGTCAGGAAGAAATCTATTAGTAATATAACGATCAGATAGAGTAGCAGCAGCGACTAGTGCTTTATCTTTGATATTTACTCCGTGGTATACTTCAAATCTTGATTTTAATCCACGAAGGATAGTAATTGTATCTAAAACAGTAGGCTCACTAACTTGAACTTTTTGAAATCTTCGTTCTAGGGCTCCATCTTTTTCTATATATTTTCGATATTCATTTAATGTTGTAGCACCAATACAATGAATTTCACCACGGGCTAGCATAGGTTTTAACATATTACCAGCGTCCATGGCTCCTTCAAGAGCACCAGCACCAACAATCATATGAATTTCATCAATGAACATGATGATTTCTCCGTCTGATTCTTTCACTTTTTTTAATACTGCTTTTAAACGTTCCTCAAATTCACCACGATATTTAGCCCCAGCTATTAAAGAACCCATATCTAGTTCCCAAATTGTTTTGTTTTTTAAAGAATTAGGTACATCGCCCTTAACAATACGCCAGGCTAGACCTTCGACAATAGCTGTTTTACCAACACCTGGTTCACCAATTAAGACAGGGTTATTTTTAGTTTTCCTAGATAAAATTCTAGTTAAACTACGGATTTCATCATCACGCCCAATAACGGGATCAATTTTTCCATCTTTAACACTTTGTACAATATCACGACCGTATTTTTCGAGAACATTTTCTAAATTTTCTTGATAAGGATTATTTCCATTCATATAATATCCCTCCTATTCCGAAGTATATTATACCACTATTTTAGCACTTGTCAATAGAGAGTGCTAATTTCGACAAAATATTCCTAATACTTAGTTACTAAATATTAATTTAATTATATGCATAATCTTTAATGGAGGTATATTATGTATAGTAAACAAGATATTTTAAATACTGCTAAAATGCTTGGAGTAAAGTTTGATAAATTTAGTGTTGATGATTTAATAACTGGAGTTAATATAGAACTAGAGCATGGAATTCAAAATCCACAAACTAACGTCACTAATAATGATTTAGTATTGACTATGAAAATTGCACTTGCTCATCTTAATGAATTCCCTGATTATTATAATAAAACTTATGGCCTACCAGCTTTTGAGAACAGTTTAAAGTCTAAAAGATTTTATGGTTAATAAAAAAGGACTATTTTGATATGAACCCCGTTTCTTGGACATGAGAAACGAGGTTTTTATATGAGTAAATTAAGTTATAAAGATAAAGAAAAA
>CALVKH010000019.1 GCA_944332575.1 uncultured Bacilli bacterium
TAAGGACTGATTGACAAAGTGGTCGTAAAATAATCAAAGCCTGTTTCTTTAGCTATTTTAGCAGTCTCTTCCAAACGAAGTCTATAACATATATGACAACGCGATCCCCCTTCTTTTTCCTGTTCTAATCCTTTAATAGAGTCTTCATATTTATCGTTATCATATTTACCTTCTATAAACTCTACTTTATTTTTTACTGGCAATTCATTGATTAATCTTTTTTGTTCTTCTATTCTTTTATCAAACTCTTCTTTTGGTGAAATATTAGGATTATAGTAAAAAATAGTAATCTTAAAATAATTAGATAAATACTCTAATACATAACTAGAACAAGGTGCACAACAACTATGAAGTAATAATGTTGGAGTCTCATTTTTATTTACAATATCATTTATTACTTTCTCTAATTCTTTCTGGTAATTCATATACTCCCTTTTTAACCTTTCTTAATACATAATCACTAGGATCCTCAATTGTTCTATCTGAAACAAACAATACTCTTTTACTTGTACTAGACGCTCCTATTTCTGAAGTTGCTTCTAAAAAGGTTTCATCTACAACTGTTTTTAATCCCCTAGCACCTATTCCTAATTCATGAGCTTTTTCTGCTATAGTATTGATAAATAAAGGTTTATTTGCATAAACTACTTTAACATTATCTTCTTTTAATAATGCTGTCTCATAGATTCTTAAACTACTAATGGATGAACGCCATAATATATCAGCTAAATCTTTAATTTCTAATTGCTTAATAGGAATTTTTATTGGAACTCTTCCAATTAACTCGGTCATTAAACCATATTGAATAAACTCATCATTATCAATTTCAAGTTTATTTTGTTCATTTTCATCAATATTAGAAAAACCAATTATTTTTTTAGATTTTTTTTGCTCACTTAGCTTAGTAAATGCTCCACACAAAATAAAAGTAATATTTGAAGTATCCATTATTAATTGCTGATTAGTTCTATTAGTATCATTTATATTAACTTTAGATCCTTCCATCATTTTTAACAATTCTTCTTGCACATCAGTTTTATTTACATTTTCTCTAGAATCAGTGCTAGCTAATTTATCAATCTCATCTAAAACAACAATTCCCTTTTCAGCTCGGCTCATATCATTACCACTATTTACAAATAATCTTCTTAATATTGATTTAACGGAATCCCCAACATATCCACTTGCAGTATAAGAAGTCATATCTTCTATTACTAAAGGAATATCTAATTCTTTTGCCAAACTTCTAACTAATTCTGTTTTACCACATCCGCTTGGACCATATAATAAAATATTAGATTTCATTCCATCATAATTACCATATTTTAAATTCTTACATATTGTACCAATTAATTGAAATGCTGCATCTTGTTGTCCTATTACTCTTTTGGTAATTTTTTCTAATAAAATTTGTGGATTTATACGAAGTGGTTTATCTATATAATTTAAAGAAAGATTTGTATTCTCAGTTTTATTTTGATCTTTTTTATCAGCGGTAGATAATTGAGTTAATAAATCTTTTTTTATATCAACTATTCTTAAACTTTTATCTCTAAGAGAAATAGCATAACAAATGGTATCCTCTAAAGAATTGTTTTTTTCTAAAAGGAATATATAATTTTTAGCAAAATTCAAGTACGATTTAGCACATACATCTGGATAATCATAATGTGCTTTTGGATATCCATTTGCTTTGTAATAGTCACTAAGATCTTCTAAAGATATTTCAAATCCATACATATTATCATAATCATTAATCTTATCAGATAATTGAAATTTTTTATAAGAGGTTTCATATTTATCAATTAAACCATTCTCTGAAGTAATACCATCTACGATAAGATAAGGTACTAGTATAACTCTTTTTTCATCAATTATTTCTGGTTTAAACAAAATACCATAAACTTCTTTTGTCTCCATAATATCCCCTGTCTTTCTAGCCTAATATTATAATAAAATAGTATGATAAATTCAAGAAAAAAAAAGATACTATTCAGCATCTTTAGTTTCAACAACTTTTTTTCCTTTATAACTTCCACATTCGCTACATACACGATGAGGTTTAATTACTGCCCCACATTCTTTACAAGTAGTAGTTCCTACCACTTCTAAAGCATTATGACTTCTTCTCATTCTTTTTCTAGTTTTTGAAACTTTTCTAAATGGTACAGCCATGTTATCACTCCTTTTTCATATTTTCAGCTAAGATACTAAAAGGATTATCCCTTTTCACTTCATCTTCACTTATTACTTTCCATCCATCCCCTTGATATTTACTTAAATCTTCTACTTTAGTATATTTAAGCGGGATCTCTAAGACAATATTTTGCCATAAAACTTCAAGAATATCAATACTATTTTGATTATTTTTAAGAAATTCGTCTAAATTTTCATCAATTTCACATGAAAAATGATAATCTACATCTTCTAAACTAATAGCATCTTCAATAACCATAATCCCTTCAAGATTACCATATAAATTTATAGAAGAATCAGATTTTTCCATGATATCACCAATAAAGTGCACATCTTTTAAAGACTTAATATCACTATTTTCTAAATATGAATGATTAAATGAAACTTCTTCATTAATTTCAATTTTATCTTTCGTATGGCTAAACAACTCATCTAATTCTATGATCATTTCCAACACCTACCAAATTATATCTTAAATTCTAAAAATGTACAAGTAAAACTTGACTTTTATTTTCTCTTATTTAGAGGAATTAAAATCATTTTCATTTTGATTCTCAAGTTCTTCTCCTAAAATATCTTTTTTTATTTCATCAAAGCGATCTAGTGACATCCCACTATGGGCACAAAGTGGCTTGTATCCATCTACCATTAATTTACTAGTTTCTAGTTTATAATCATCCATTGACATTTTAGGTGCATTTGCACTTAATTGGAACAATTCAAATGCTATATTAGCTAAATAAGCATATCCTTCTTCATTTGGAAAATACTTTTTAGCAATATCACTTTGCGCAACAACACGATTAAATTCTTGTATGATTTCTTTTTGATTATCTTTTCTAAACTTTAAAAGGTTTTCCATGCCAAGTTCTTTTTCTAGTTTGCTAGCAAGAGCAATTAAAATTGTAGAATAATTAGATTCAACATGATGAATTTCACCTAGTTTCTTTTCTACTTCTTGATAATTAGCAACATTCATCATATCTGTTAACATATCCTGGGTATCTTTTTCATTAACTATCTCTTCTAAAAGAATATTATCAGTTTTTATTGTTTCTAATTTCATTTTTCCATCTTTTTGCTCATAAGTATATGTTTGTTCATACATTCCATGTTTGGTATATATGGTATTTCCATCTTTTTGATAAGTGGGATTTTGCATTCCAAAGGCATGACCCACTTCATGAATAAAATAAGGCATATTAATACTAGTACCAAAAAGATTACGATATGATTCTTCTTGATAAGAGCCTGCCATATCCTTTACTACGATCCAGCGAACCTCTCCTGTAATATTCATATCCTCATCATATACCGCTTGATAAGAATAATAAGAAGCGGGATCATTACCTGTTTGATACGGATCTGTATCTTCTTGTAAAAGATGGGAATTAATATTACCAATCATCTCTTTTTCTATTTCATCTCGATAATCCTTACTCATATCATTGGTTGTAAAAATTCTTGTATTTTCAAATAAGTCAAATACTTCTTGTTTTCTTTTTTCTCCATACTTTTTTATCATTAATGGAATAGTCAAAGAAATTGCATTTTTTAATTCTTGATTATACCCATATTTTGCAGCAATCTGTTCAAGCCATTCATCCATACAATACCCCTACTTTCTATCTTTAATCAAATTATAACATGTTGTTCTGATACGAGTGATGAAAAAAATAGTATTTGACATTTGATTTGTCATCTTTTTTTAGTATAATACTAGTAATTGGAGGTTCCTATGAAAACAGTCGGTATTATTTGTGAATATAATCCATTTCACAATGGTCACTTATATCATTTAGAAAAAATCAAAGAAATGTATCCATCTTCTTTAATTGTTTTAGTTATGTCATCCTCTTTTACAGAGCGTGGCGATATCAGTATTTTAAATAAATGGGAAAAAACAGATATTGCTCTTCATTACGGGGTTGATTTAGTAATCGAATTACCATTTGTCTTTTCTACTCAAAGTGCTGATATATTTGCTTTTGGTGCTATTAGTATTCTAAATAAAATGAGGGTTGATACCATTGTTTTTGGAAGTGAATCCAACGATCCAAATAAGTTACTAGAAATAGCTAATATTCAATTAAATGATAAAAACTATAATAAAATAGTAAAAGATTACCTTGACCAAGGTGAAAATTATCCAACTGCATTATCTTTAGCATTAGACAAAATATGTAACAAAACAGTTACTTTACCTAATGACTTATTAGGATTATCTTACGTGAGGGAAATAGTAAAACAAAAAGCAAATATTGAAATAAAAACTATTAAAAGAACCAATGATTTTCACAATACAAAATTAGACGAGAAAATAGTAAGTGCTAGCGCTATTAGAAATAATTTAGATAATAATAACATTAAAAAGTATGTTCCTTCCCTTACTTATCAATATTTAAAAAATAAGAAACTAAATAACGAATACTTTAAACTATTAAAATACAAAATATTATGTGAACAAGAAAACATAAAAATATATCAAACAGTAGATGAAGGAATCCATAATAGAATTTTAAAACATATTGATGAAGTGAATTCCATAGAAGAATTAATCGAAAAAATAAAAACAAAAAGATATACTTATAATAAGATCCATCGTATGCTTACTCATATTTTATGTGGATTCACTAAAGAAGAAGCTAAAAACATAAAAATAAATTACATAAGAGTATTAGGATTTAATCAAAAAGGAATTAACTACTTAAATAAAATAAAAAAAGAATTAGACATTCCTTTAATTACTAACTATAAAAAAGAATATCATGATTTATTAAAAATAGAAACTAAAATTGATAAACTTTATTCTTTAATTATGAGTGATAAGAATAATAATTATAAAAGAGAACCAATTAAATTTAATTAGGACATTTTGTCCTTTTTATTTTGTATATTTTTAACCTATTAGTTAAACACTATAATAGGTGGTTATTATGATCGAATATTATGAAATAAGAAAGGTAAATAAAGAAAAAGTCTTAGTTTTATATTTAAGTTACGACTATGAATTTGGTGGAACTAGCAAAGAAAGTTCTATTTTAAACAAGATAAATACTTTTATTAAAACAAATAAAGTCAAATGGAATGGTAACAAAGTTATCTTAGTTGTAGGAGGATTAGTTCTAGGATCTTTAGTATTAGGTAAAATAGATATGCCTAATAATAATGGACAAGATTTTAATTACGTTAGTAGTGTTATTTTAAATCATTTTGATGAAGACAATAATGAAATTGGTTATTCTAAAGTCGAATTACCAGAACCAGAAGTAATTGTTGAAGAAAAAGAAGAAACTACTATAGAAGAAGAAAAAGAAAATAGTATTAGTAATAATATTTCTAATAATAACACAAATAAAGAAGAGATAGTAAAACCTACTCCACCAACTAATAATAATAACAACAGTAATAATAATCAAGTTCAAGAAAATAAAACTATGGTTACTATTTATCGAAGTAACGGAACTATTGAAACTTTAGAATTAGAAGAATATTTAATTGGTGTAGTAGCTATAGAAATGCCAGCCTCATTTAATATTGAAGCATTAAAAGCACAAAGTATAGCGGCTAGAACTTATGCCTTAAAAGCAATTCAAGAAAATAAAGTCTTAACTGATGATGTAAAAACGCAAAGCTATCGAGATAAAAACCAATTAAGAGTTATGTGGGGAGCTAGTTTCGACACCTATTATAATAAAGTTAAAAAAGCAGTAGAAGCAACCAAAGGACAAGTTATTACTTATAATAATCAATATATAGATGCAGTATATCATTCTACTAGTAACGGCTATACCGAATCCTCTTACGAAGTTTTTGGATATAATCATCCATATTTAGTAAGTGTTAACTCCAGTTGGGATATTAATGCTAGTAGTTTTTTAAGAGAGACAAGCTTTACATTCAGTAATTTAGAAAAAATATTAGGAATAGATTTTAATAGTGATACATTAGTAGAAATCATATCAAGAACATCATCAGGAAGAGTCTCTAGATTAAGAATAAATGATAATTATTATAGTGGAATAGAATTTCGTAATCTACTTGGTTTAAGATCTACTGATTTTGATATTAATATTAGTGAAGATAAAATAATTATTACTACAAGAGGTTATGGACATGGTGTTGGAATGAGTCAATACGGTGCTAATGGTATGGCTAATAGTGGTAAAACTTATGTAGAAATATTAAAGCATTATTACCCAGGAACCACAATAAAAACAGCTTAATCAATAAGCTGTTCTTTTACTTTACATAATCACTTACTGGTTTAAATGTTTTTCTATGTTCCTTTATTATTCCATATTTTTCTATAGCTTCTACATGTTTTTTTGTAGGATACCCTTTATTATGTTTAAAATCATACATAGGATACTTCTTATCTAATTCATCTAGCATTCTATCCCTCGTTACTTTAGCAATAACACTAGCTGCAGAGATAGTAATACTTTTTAAATCTCCTTTGATAATGGATGTGGAAGGAATATCTAAATCATCTAATTTCATCGCATCTATTAAAACATGTTCTATTTTACAAGGGCAATGATGAATAGCTTCATACATAGCTAGCTTTGTTGCTTCATAAATATTAACTTCATCAATGACATCTTCATTTTTAATTCCAATACCTACCCCTAAAGCTTTATCCATAATAATATCGTAGAACTCTTCTCTTTTTTTAGCACTTAATTTTTTAGAATCAGTTAATCCATCTAACTCAAAATCTTTAGGTAATACAACACATGCAGTTACCACAGGCCCTACTAATGGACCACGACCCACTTCATCAACACCAGCAATATAATTTATTCCTTGGCAATATAATTCTTTTTCGTATTTTCGATTATCTATTTTATTCAACGGGATTATATGCTTTTCCATAGTTATTAACAAACTCAATATTTTCTTTATAATTTTCGTTAACAAACACTCTTACTTCTGAATATTTTAACAAACTATAATTATAAAGTGTTTCATTTTTTAAACTAATAATTCCCAAGTCATATAAATCATTTAATGTATTAAAGTCCATAATCAATTCATTTTCTATATTAATTCTTACCAAATCTCTTTCATCAATGGTATAGTATTTACTTTTAACTCTCATGATATCTGGATAAACTACTACTATTCTAACCTCATTGGATAAAGAGTTATCAATATATAATTTCATATTTTTATTCGTATTAAAGTTAGTGATTCTAAACGTTTCATCATCTGATATCTCATATTCTAAAACTTCTTGTTGCATTTCAAAATTATTAGTTAAATTCTTATCAATATCAAAATTAATAGTTTCTAAATAAAACCAAGCTATTCCTATTAAAAAGACGGCTAAACCAACAAATAACATTAATAAATGATTTTTCATTATTCATCGCCTCCTTTTTCAATTACAGTAGAATTAAAAATATAAGATAAAATTGTTGATGCCATAATTATTAATCCTATTACAATTAAGAAAGGACCAAAGAAATAAATTCCATGAGTGATAAATGCAATTAACATTCCAAGAGATGCAAATAATAAGATTTCAAATAAAACTATTGGAATTATAGAAATAACAATTAATATCTTTAATACTACTTGTATAGCATAATAAATATTATTTCCAATTTGCTTAGAGTCCTTAACCTCTAATTGATATTCTTTTCTTTTTGACATATTATAAATTACTTTAAATAATATTACTAAAGTAAATAATATATATGCATATTGTATCATTGCATTCCAAATTATCATTATTCCTTCTTTAAATGTTGTACCGCATAAATATATTATTCCTTGTCCTATATTTCCCAAAACCCAAAATGGAATACTTAAAATAGAAAGCATTAATAAACAGCAAATAATTCTTACAATAACCTTTACTGCTGTACTTTTCTTCTTATCCGTTAAAAATTTATTTACCTTTTTTATTACAGTAATAAAAGCATCTGACACTATGTCTAAGAAATAATTAAAGCTATATTTTTTAGATTCCTTTTTCTTCATTCTAACATCTCCTATTCTAATATAAAGTATAGCAAAAAACATTTATATAATCAATAAAATAAAAAAGTAACTTTCGTTACTCTTCATCTTTAGCTTTAATAAGTTTCATATCTTCTAATTTTTCATTGATATCTCTTCGATAGAATTTATAAGTTGCAATAATTATGATAGCAAGTGGTAAAGAAATAATAATACCTAATATTCCAAATAATATTCCTCCAGCAAAAACAGAGAATATGACTACTAATGGATGAACTTCATTAGTTTTTCCATATACAAATGGATTAATAACATAACCATCAATAGCAGATAAAACAAAGAAACATATTATTGTCCTAATAAATAAACCAGGACTTATTACAAAAGCAGTAATCGCTGCTATTACATTAGTAATCATTCCTCCAAAATAAGGAATTAAAGTTGCAATAGCTGCTAGAAATCCTAATAAAATGGCATTAGGATGTCCTATGATTAAGAATGCTACTGTATATTCTACTAAAGTAATACCCACTATTTTAATGAATCCTGTTAGATATTTTTTCATTTCTGTATCTAAAATTCTAAAATATGTGAATAATCTTTTATTTTTTCTTAACAAATATTCTTTAAACTCAGCTCTTATTTTTTGCATATCTACTAATAAATAAATAGCTGCAGCGATTGCTATAATAAAGATAGATACGGCACTAAGAGAATTATTGATAACACTAACTGCTCCATCTGATACAAACTTACTCATTCCTGAAATAATATCATTAAAACTCTCGGTTAAAGTAGCTTGTAATGGTCCTAAATTAAGATCATAATCCGTAGTTAATTCTCTTACAAAAGCTAAAATACTACTAAATAAACTTGATAATTGATTGAAAAGTAATGGAATAATAAGTGCTACTAATAAAGCAATTATACCTACTATAATAGCAATAATAATTGCTAAAGCTATTGGTTTAGGAATTTTTTTGTTTAACATAAATTGTAAAAAAGGATTTAGGGCATAAGCTACAATAAAAGCGATAAAGAATGGAAAGATTATTTCCCAAGCTTTTCCTACAATTCCCATCCATAATGGCCCTGTTTTATATAAAACTAAAAATATTACTGAAAATATTGCAATATTTAATAGTCTATAATTTAATTTATTTTTAAACATATACCTCACCTACCAAATTTAGTATAACACAAAAAATAATAAAAAAACACTGTATAAACAGTATTTTAAAATTTAATACGATCAGTAATATATTTTTCTACTTCATCTAAATTAACAGTTACTTGTTCCATAGTATCACGATCTCTTATTGTTACTGTATTATCGTTTAATGTATTATCATCAATAGTAATAGCAAAAGGGGTTCCAATGACATCACTACGGCGATATCTTTTACCAATATTACCACTATCATCATAACTACACATAAAACTTTTTTGTAATTTATGATAAATTTCAGTAGCTTTTTCACCATGATATTTTTTAATCAGTGGTAAAATAGTTACTTTATATGGTGCTAAGAATGGATGAAATTTCATAACTTCTCTAGTCTCTCCATCCACTTCCTCAGTATAGTAAGAATTGAATAAAATAGCTAAAACACTACGGTCAAGTCCATACGTAGACTCTATAATATAAGGAATATATTTTGTATTAGTATCTTGATCAAAATATTCTTGACTAACGCCACTATATTCTTGATGTCTAGTTAAATCAAAATTAGTACGATTATGAGTACCATTTATCTCTCCCCAACCAAAAGGAAATTTATACTCAATATCACAAGCAGCTTTCGCATAATGAGCTAGTTTCTCATGATCATGGAAACGTAATTTATCTGCAGGAATACCTAAGTCCATATAGAATTTTTTACCATATTCTTTAAAATATTCATATAACTTAACATCTTCTCCTTCCTTACAGAAAGTTTGATATTCCATTTGTTCAAATTCAATCGTTCTAAACGTAAAGTTACCTGGTGTTATCTCATTTCTAAAAGCTTTACCAATTTGCCCAATACTAAATGGTAATTTACATCTCATACTTCTTAAAACATTTAGAAAATTAACATATTCTCCTTGTGCATTTTCTGGTCTTAAATAAATAACACTTTTACTATCTTTAATAACTCCTCTATTGGTTTCAAACATTAAGTTAAATTGTCTTATATCAGTAAAATTAGTCTCTCCACAATTAGGACATGGAATTTTATTCTCTTTAATATACTCCATTAATTCTTGTTCACTCATAGCATCACCAATTGAAGAATTGGTATAATCATTAACTAAATTATCAGCGCGATGACGCATTTTGCATCCTTTACAATCGATTAATGGATCAGAAAAACTTCCAACATGACCGGATGCTTCCCATACTTTTGGATGCATTAAAATATCAGCATCTACTTCGTATGCATTATCCCTCTCTTGAATAAATCTTTTTCTCCAAGCATCTTTTACATTATTTTTTAATCTTGATCCTAGTGGTCCATAGTCCCAAGTATTAGCAAGACCTCCATATATTTCACTACCTTGAAAAATAAATCCATATTGCTTACAGAAATTAACTAATTTTTCCATTGTAAATTCATCCATATTTGATTCCTCCATTATATATTATTTTAAAAAAACAAATCTTCTAGTATATGTAAGGACGATATTAATCGCGGTTCCACCTTACTTATTCTAGAAGAATCACTTTAAATATATTGCTGATAGGTTTCCACCCCGTCATCGCATTTATAATGTGTATTGTAACATAAAAGAAATATGTTGTAAACTAATTTTCTAAATCACTATGATTTTTATTAATAAAAGCATCTAAAGCCATATCAAATTCTTCATCACTATCAAGACCTGTTAAAATTTCTTCTCCATTTTTTATAACTACTTTACGAATACAAAAATCTTCTGGATCATCAGCACTAGCTAAATGAACATATAATGTATTATTTATTTTTTCTTCATCAACAATTACATAATCTTTTCCCTCTAAATTTAAAGCATCTAATTCATTCATATTGATTCCCCTTTATTTTTTTATTCCTGTTTCATTAAGCACATTATTAATTTTAGCTTGTCCTAAAACATATTCGTTCATTTTTTCTTCATAAATTGATGTAGAAGGTTTTCCTTCTTTATCAACAAAATTATTTTTGATTAAATAGTCATTAAAACTATCATATACCGGTTTATCTCCATAGGTATCTTGATTATAAGTAACTATTTTTTTCATATTAGTGATAACATCATCGGTTTGCTCTATCTTATTCTGTTTATTATAGCCAATATCTTTATAAACTCCATATAATGCCTTATGAATATCTTCATCTTCCAAAACACGGGAAGCTATATCATAAGTATCGTACCAATAACCATCATTTTTTTCTGTTCTATGAGTTTCTTCCCCAACCATTTGAGCATAACTTTTTAATTCTTCTCTAACAGCCATAGCATCCTGAGCTTTATGAATTTGACTAGTAAGACCTATTCCAATAGACGTTGCAGCAATTGCTGTTGCCAAAAAGCTAGTAACTACCGCTACTTTTAAGCGATGCGCTGATATTTTAAATCTCGAACCTCTATATTTCACCTCGATAATATCTTTTTTACGAGATGAAACACTATTATTTCTAGCACGATTAATTTTATCTTCTCTTTCTTCTATTGGTCTTCTTCTATAATCATCTCTAGGATCTCTTACATTTCCATTTTGTGTTCTTCTACTATTAATATATCTAGTACTTGAATAATCCATAATAGCACTCCCTTAGTCTATATTCTATTAACAATATACTATAAAATAAAATTTGTGTCAATTTTAATAGATTTACTTTACACTATTATTATTAAAAATGAACCATAATGGTATAATAATATTAGGAGGATTTTATGAAAAATAAAGTTGTAATCATTGGTTGTGGTAATGTTGGAATGAGTTATGCATATGCTCTTTTAAATCAAAGAACTTATGTTAATGAATTGGTATTAGTTGACTTGAATTATGATAAAACAGTCGGTGAAGCAATGGATTTAAATCACGGTCTTGCTTTTGCTCCTTCTAATGTTATAACCAAAGCCGGAACTTATAAAGATTGTAAGGATGCTAAAATTGTTGTAATAGCTGCAGGTGCTAATCAAGAAAAAGGCGAAACAAGAATGGATTTAATTCATAAAAATGATAAAATTTTTAAAAGTATTATTGAGGAAGTTAATGAAAGCGGATTTGATGGCATTTATATTATTGCTACTAATCCAGTTGATGTAATGACATATATCACATGGAAACATTCAGGATTTAGTCCTAATAAAGTTATTGGTAGTGGTACTACTCTAGATACCGCTAGATTAAGATATGAAGTAGCAAAAAAAATACATGTTCATCCAAAAAATGTTCATGCCTATGTCATTGGAGAACATGGTGATAGTGAATTTGTACCATGGAGTAATGCTAATATAGGTATTCAAAATATAAAAGACTTTTTAACAGAAGAGGAATTAACAGAAATATGTGATAAGGTAAGAAATGCTGCCTATGAAATCATTAATAAAAAAGGAAACACTAGTTATGGAATTGGCATGAGTCTAGTTAGAATTACCAATGCTATACTAGGTGATGAAAATTTAATTCTAACTGTTTCTTCCTATGATGAAGATAATGACGTTTTTGTAGGTGGTCCTACTATCATCAATAAAAATGGTGCTTCAAAAAGAATCTTTGTTAAACTTAATAAAGAGGAGGAAGAAAAATTACAAAATTCTATTGATGTATTAAAAGATGCTATCAATAAAGTAAAAGACATTTAAAAAGAAACTATTTTAGTTTCTTTTTTGCTTTATGTATTTTTTTTGATATTTTTTTACTCGATCGTGATTAACTAACCAATCGACAGTATCACTTAACGTATCATCTATATCACGATTAATATACCCTAATTCTTTTGTTGCTTTTTCATGAGAAAAATTAGCATTGGATGATAATGTAAATAAAGAGTAGCTTGTATATAATGGTGGTTGTTTTAAAAATTTATAGTACTGTTCAGCAATTGGTGCCGTAAGTTTAGCAAACCATAATGGTAAAACCGTTTTAATTGGTCTCTTACCACTTATTGTACTTAATCTATTAAGAATATCTGATACTGTAAAATATTGATTAGATAAAATATAGCATTCTCCACTTTTACCGTGTTCTACTGCTCTTAATACACCGTCAGCAACATCTCTTACATCTACAAAATCATATCCACCTTTAACACAAGCGGTTAATCTACCATCCAAATAATCCATAATCATTTGAGTAAGATGGCCATGGCCATAATCATTAGGTCCAATAATGCCAGAAGGATGAACAACGCAAGCGTTTAATCCTTCTTTCGTTTTAGATAAAACATAATTAGTCGCTTCTGCTTTCGTTTTAGCATAAAGTCCTACAACATTATCAGGATTAAAATCATTAATTTCTGTTATTGTCTCTTTCCGAGGTTGTTCTGGAATAGCATGAACACTACTAACATAAACAAATTTAGAAACTTTTTTTGCTAATGACATATCCACAATATTCTTAGTTCCTAAAACATTAACATTATAAACTGATTTTTGATATTTACTTGCAATAGATACAATTCCAGCACAATGAATAACAATAGTCTCATCACTTTGTTTCACATTAAAAATATCTTCCAAACTATTTTTATCAGTTACATCACCATAAAAAATATCACAGTTAACTTCATCTAATGATTTTACAGGATCATTAGGCAAAACTAAAGCTCTAACCTCTTGATTGTCCGCAACTAATTTTCTAGCTATTGTATTTCCCAAATGTCCATTAGCACCAGTCATGATATAAACACGTCCCATATTATCACCAACTTCTATTATTTATTTGGATCAACTAGTATTTTTATTGCTGGATCTGTTCCACTGGTTAATCTTTCAAAAGAGTGTTGCACTTCATCTAAACTAACGATATCATCGACAAATCTCTCCATATCAATTTGTTTATTCGCCATTAAATCAATACAAGTAGAAAATTCTTCTTTCGTATATGCAATTGCACCTTTTACTGTAAGTTCACGCATTACTGCAAGTACAGTAGGAATGGTAACAGGACCTGTGGCAACCCCTACTAGGACTACGGTTCCGCCTGGTTTTACAACTGTTAAAGATGTGCTAACAGCAGCGGAATTACCACAACATTCAATAACATAATCAAATCCACCTTCCGTCATGTTAATTAAGTTTGGTACCATATTCTCATCTTTAGCATCAAACCATGCATCAGCAACACCTAACTGAACAGCTTTTTCACCACGACTATTGTTAGTCTCAGATACAGCAACATAACTAGCTCCTTCCATTTTAGCAAACATAGCGGATACTAGTCCAATAATTCCTCCACCGATGATTAAAACTTTATCTCCCACTTTAATATCTGCTAAATGGATGGCATGAAGTCCTACTGCTGTTGGTTCGACCATACTAGCTTCATCATCACTAACAGTATCTGGTAATTTCATGACCATATCAGGACGTAATTTTATTTTTTTAGTAAATGCTCCTGGATTAGTAAGAGAAAGCCCAGTAGCATAAGTCCAAGTATCTTTACAATATTGTGGATTTCCTTTTAAACAAGCAGGGCAAGATCCACAAGGAGATATAGGTAATGCTGTTACCCTATCCCCTACTTTTAAATCGGTTCTATTTCCTGGATCAATGACTCTTCCACAAAATTCATGACCCATAATTAATCCCTTAGGTTCTCCTAAATCCCAATAATGAATATCCGATCCACAAATTCCCGCTTTTAATACTTCAATAATTACATCTTCTCCGTTAGCAAGTGGTTCATTAATATCTCTCATTTCAAATTTTTTAACATCACAAATCGCAACACTTTTCATAGTTACCTCCATATTATAATTAGATTATAACATAAAAAAGAAATATTTTATTATCCCAATAAAATATTTCTTATTAATTTGACATTTTCATGAATCATAATTTCATTATTTAAATTATTATGTTTATGATATACAACTTCATGCGATAAGTTATCAATAAGTCCTATCATAATATGAACTTTCTCCTTAGCATTATCTAATTTTAATCCCTTAGTATCTAAATATTCAACAATTCTATTAGTAATATCTAATTCTATATTTCTAAAAATTTCAGCTACTTCATCATCTTGATGAACCATTGCCATTATCTCTTCGTGAGATTTTTTAGAAACCGTATGATTTTCAATAGTTTTTCTTATAATATTTTCTATTACACTATCTATATTTTTCAAATCTAATTTAGTATTAGTAAGTTCAATGAAAGGATATAAAATTTGCTTGGAGTAATTTTTTATGCCATCTTTAAAAATATCTTTTTTATTTTCGAAATATTGATAAATACTTCCTGTAGAAATAGAAGCATATTTTGCTATATCAGCACAAGTAACATTATGGTATCCCTTATCACAGATAAGACCAAAGCCTTTTTCTATTATTTTTTGCTTTTTAGCAATAGAACTTTTCTTTATTGGTTCTCTTATACTTCCCATGATATCCTCACTATTTTAAGAATCCATGAATAATAGAATTTTCCGCTTCTTTTTCAGTTAATCCCAGTGACATTAATTTAGTTAGTTGCTCTCCAGCTATTTTTCCAATTGCGGCTTCGTGAATTAAATTAGCATCTACATGATTAGCATATATTTCAGGAACAGCTTTTACTGATGCAGAATCCTTAATAATGGCATCACACTCTACATGAGCATAAGACTTAGTATTACCAATAATATTGGAATTAAATTCTTGATAAGAACTATTAGTAGCAACAGATCTTGAAGTAATATGTGTACTTGCATTATCTTTTTCTAGGCTAATTTTAAAATCTGTTTTAGCAAATTGATCTTTATTAGTTAAAATTTTCTCATTGATTACTAAAGTAGTATCTTCATATAACGTTGCATTAGTTTTTCTAATGGTATTATCTACACCTTTAATTTGTACAGAATCCATAGTCATGTAAGATCCTTTTTTCATCGTTATTTCCGTAATAGGATTAAGAACTTTTTTACCATTACCTTTTCCTTCGCCATAGTGTTTTTCTACATATTTTACTTTAGATCCTTCTTCTAAGTAAAAACGATGAATTCCATCATGTCTAGAATCTTGATGTAAATCGTTATGAATACCACATCCAGCAATAATAATGACATTAGCATTTTTTCCTATATGAAAATCATTATAAACAATATCAGTTAATCCACTTTCTGTAATAATTACTGGAATATGAACGATACCAAATAAAGTATTTTCTTTCACATAAATATCAAGACCACTTCCATCTTCTTTAGGCACAATATCTATATAAGGATTCACTTTACGTTCAATTCCTTCTCCATTTTTTCTAATATTGTAGGCATCCGCATCATGAACATTATTACCTAAAATTTCATCTAATAATTTTTCATCTGTCTTATTCACAATTTGGCCCTCCTTTTTTACAAACGGAAGAATTTACAATACTATCAAACATTTCTTCTTTTGTACCTATTTTTTTAATATTTCCTTGGTCAAGCAAAATAATTTGATCAGCAATATTTAAAATTCTTTCTTGATGAGATATTACTAAAGTAATACCTTTAGATGATGCTTCCATATCTTTAAATACTTCTATTAAATTTTTAAAACTCCACAAATCAATTCCAGCTTCTGGTTCATCAAAAATAGCTACATATGGATTTTTAGCTATCACGGATGCTATTTCAATTCTTTTTAATTCCCCTCCGGATAACGATTTATTTATTTCCCTATCTATGTATTCCAAAGCACATAATCCTACTTTAGATAAAATATTACATGCTTCTTGTCTATCTATTTCCTTGCCGGTTGCCATCACTAGTAAATCATAAACGGTAATTCCTTTAAAACAGACTGGCTGTTGAAACGCAAATCCGATTCCTAATTTCGCACGTTCATTTAATGGTTTATCTGTAATATCTTCTCCATTTAATATTATTTTTCCACTATCTGGTTTAATAATTCCCATAATGATTTTAGCTAAAGTCGATTTACCACTTCCATTAGGACCAGTAACAACATAAAAATTACCAGTATCTAATTTTAGATTGATATTATTTAATATTTTTTTATTATCACGTTCAAAACATATATTTTTTAGTTCTAACATTTCTATCCTTTCTAACCTAAGGTAATGTCTAATATCATCATTAGAACAAACCCTAAGGTAACACCAATAACACTTAAATTTGAATGATCGCCAGCATGAGAATCTGGTATTAATTCTTCTACTACAACATAAATCATGGATCCTGCTGCAAAAGATAATAAATACGGTAAAATAGGAGTTACAAATGAGGCAAGAAAAATGGCAATTACTGCTCCTATGGGTTCAACAATACCTGATAGAGCACCAGCTAAAAAAGCTTTGTTTTTAGATTTTCCTGCTACTTTTAATGGCATTGATATAACCGCACCTTCTGGAAAGTTTTGTAAAGCAATACCAATACTTAAGGCTAATGCTCCCATGAAAGTGATAGTAGCATCCCCCATCATTACTCCGGCTAAAACTACTCCAACAGCCATTCCTTCAGGAATATTATGTAAAGTTACTGCTAAAGTTAACTTAGTTAATTTAGAAATTTTACTTTTAGGTCCTTCTTGATGTACGCTATCTTTATGAAGATGAGGAATTATATAATCCAAAAGAAGTAAAAATAGAACTCCCAAAACAAAGCCAACACTAGTCGGTAACCAAACAATTCCGCCACTTTCTTCTACCATATCCATAGCTGGTATTAAAAGTGACCAGATGGATGCTGCTAGCATTACTCCTGAAGCAAAACCTAACAAAAATTTTTCTAATTTATTATTAAGTTTATCCTTTAAAAGATAAACACATGCTGCACCTAAAACAGTCCCAATAAAAGGAATCAATATTGTTATTACTATGCTCATATCGTCCTCCTTTATTAATATGAAAAACATTTCACATTAATTATATGATTAACTAGCTTTTATAGTCAACCTATATTGTTAAAATTTCAAAAAAATAAAACTTACTAGTCAGTAAATTTTATTTAATAAACTTTTTAATATTTCTTCACTTTCGATCTTAGTAATAGCAAAGCACTTTTTACCTAAATCTTTAAAACTTGCTCCTGAATGATATAGCATTTTTCGATCTAGAATAATAAACCGATCATGAAAACTGTTATTTATCACCAAATTTACATTACTATATTGTTTCTTATATTTGTAATAATCTATATTATTAAAAGTATTAGTAATTAACATGACTTCTTTAGTAGTGTTTGCAATAATATCTAATATATTCTTATCAATATAATTATCAATTATTATAATTTCTTTACTAGCTTTATCGAATATTTCTAACATCAGTGAATAGGCATCATATATTTGTCCTTCAAAAAAAATATGATTATCTTTTTCTTTAAACTTATTAAAAGCATTTTCTAACAAAGAAATTCTATTTTCATGATTAATTAACATTTGGTTATATTCAGTTAAACTATTAGAAACATATTTTCGCATTGCCACAAATGCATTAATAATTTTAATATTCATTTCTACCGCTACATCGCTTTTTAAAAGCCCTGATAACATCATAATTCCTTGTTCTGTCAATACATATGGCAAATATCTAGTTCCTCCATGAATTCTATTGTTTCTTTCCTCACTTGAGGTCGCAATTTGCGACCTCAATAAAAATTTTTCTTTTTCAGTCGGTGTTAACTGAAAGCAAAAATCTTTTGGAAATCGTTTTTGATTTCTTTTAATTACTTCATTAACTCTTTTTGTTTCAGTTTGATATAATTTCGCCACATCACTTGCCAACATCACTTGTTTTCCTCTTACTTCATATATCATATTTTCTATTTTGATGTTTTCTTTAGTTATTAAATCATTCATGTAAATATTCCCCCTACTAGCAGAATAATTATATCAAACATTTGTTCTTGCGTCAATCTCTAGTTTCTCGAAATATTTAATAATATACCAATGGAAATCATCGATATTAAAAGTGAACTTCCACCATAGGATAAAAATGGCAGTGTTACTCCCGTTACTCTTTTTAGTGTGGTAAAAAAATAAGGGGTTGCCTTTCCAAGTGTGGTATTTTTAATCTT
>CALVKH010000020.1 GCA_944332575.1 uncultured Bacilli bacterium
GATACCTAGTCTATGAAACAGGAAATTTGGAAGGTGACGACCAAAGCGAATTAAGTTTACTTAATTCTTTTGTTCTTTGTTTAGAATTGTTCATCAATTATGAAGCAAAAATGTTATATAATAATTTTATAGTATAAGTTAAATTGGTTTCTACATACTAATTTATAAAGAATAGAGAGGAAAATAATATGTGTACATGTATCAATTTAAAAACTAAAGATTGTTATTTTGGACGTAATTTAGATTTAGATTATCGATTTGGAGAAAAAGTAGTTATTACTCCTAGAAATTATGAATTTAAATTAAAAAATGGTGATACATTTAAAACTAAATATGCAATGATTGGAATGGCCACTGTGGTTGGTAATTATCCATTATATGCAGAAGCATCTAATGAAAAAGGATTATCGATAGCAGGATTATATTTTCCAAATAATGCTCATTATAAAGAAGAAGAAAGTAGTAAAATAAATATTACTCCATTTGAACTTATTCCATGGATTTTAGGAAATTTTGCTAGTATAGAGGAATTAAAAAATATAATTCATGATATAAATATCACGAACATTCCCTTTAATTGTGATATGCCTTTATCTCCATTACATTGGATGATTAGTGATGATAAAGAATGTCTTGTATTAGAGCAAGTAGAAGAAGGCTTAAAAGTTTATTCTAATCCAATAGGAGTTTTAACTAATAATCCTCCCTTTCCTTATCATTTAATGAATATAAATAATTATCTTACTCTTACTACTGGTTTTGTAGACAATAATTTTTCTAATAAAATATCTCTTACTACTTATAGTCAAGGAATGGGAGCTATTGGTTTACCTGGAGATAATTCATCTTCCTCACGATTTATTAGAGCAGCATTTAATAAATTAAATTCAATATCTGAAGTGGATGAAGAAAGCTCCGTTACTCAGTTTTTTCATATTTTAGATTCTGTTAGTATGGTAAAAGGGAGTGTACTAACGAAAGAAGGAAATTGTGATATTACTACTTATTCTTGTTGTATTAATACTACTAAAGGTATTTATTATTATAAAACTTATAACAATAATCAAATTACTGCAATAAGAATGCATGATAAAAATATGAATGCTAAACAATTAGCTATTTATGAACTAGATGAAAAGCAAAATATAAATTATATTTAAGCTTTTATTTTTCTTTAAGATATAATATAATATGTTGCAGGTGATTTTTGATGGATAAAGAACAAAACTTAAAAAAGTTTGTATATAGTAGGCCTAGATGTATTGGTGCATTCGGATACGGTTCTAAAATATTTACTCAGTTAGGATATGATGAAAGTGATAAAGCTCAGTATGATATCATTTTTATTGTGGATGATATGAAACGTTGGCACAGGTTAAACTCACGTATTAATCCTAATGACTATTCATTTTTATCAAAAATGTTTTTAACTAGTGATAGAGTAGAAAATATTAAGGGTTCTACTGGTATGACTTTTCAAACTAATATAAAAGAAAATGGTGCTACATTTAAATATGGAGTAATAGAATATTACGATTTTTTAAATCACCTTAATACTTGGGATAGTTTTTTTGTAACTGGTAGATTTCATAAACCAATTTTACCAATAAAAAGTAATATAACAATTAATACTGCTATTGATAAGAATAGAACTAATGGATTATATGTATCCTTATTAACTTTAAATGAGGATAAAGATTCTCTAATGGATGTTTATGAAGCATTATGTAATTTATCTTATATGGGTGATACAAGAATGTCTATAGCAGAAAATCCTTTGAAAGTTCATAATATCGTTGGAGGAAATGTTGAATTTTTTATGATGGAATATGGAATGGAAAATGATTTTTTTACTACGGATTCCTCTGGTAAAATATCCAAAAATAAGAAAGAATTATTAAATAATATATCTAATTTACCTAGTTCACTTTTAAGTTATTTAGATGCTAATCATTGTAATAAAGAAGATTTACAAGAGATAAGAAAAATAATTACAACTTATTTAACTAATATGAATGGAAAAGAGAGTAAAGAACAAACGATAAAAGGAATAAAGACAAATGGAATAACTAGATCAGTAAGGTATGCTATTCCTAAGGTAATGAAAAAGGTTAAAAGTTTATCAATAAAAGGTTGACTATTACATTAAATTTCATGTATAATGTTTTATGTCAACCGTTGGTTGTGGAGACGTACTCAAGAGGCTGAAGAGGCGCCCCTGCTAAGGGTGTAGATCGGGTAACTGGTGCGAGGGTTCAAATCCCTCCGTCTCCGCCATTATAAATAACTAAGCATTTGGCAATTCAAATGCTTTTTATTTTTATGTAAAAAATATTTGCTAAAATTCCAAACAAATTTGATAGCATAACTATTTTAAATATAGTATTATTTTAAATAGAAAGGGTGATTCATTTGATAGGAGAAAAATTAGTACAATTACGAAAAAATAAGGGATTATCACAAGAAAAAGTAGCGGAGGCTTTAAATGTTACTAGACAAACTATTTCTAATTGGGAAACGAATCAAGCAATGCCTACGATAGATAAGTGTAAGGAACTAAGTAAATTGTATAATGTTAGTTTAGATGTACTAGTAGATAACGAAGTATATAATATAAATAATACAAATAATATGAAAAGAACTAATATAGTTTTAATACTAATCATTATATTACTGATACCAATTATTTTTATCATTTTAGGAGTCATAGCCTTTAATGTTGCCAAGACTAATGTTGAAACTTATTCTAGCATAAGTATGAATTGTCATTTAAATAATCATGACTATATTTTAACTTATGATTCAGGTGGTAATTTTGGATGTGATGATTGCGAAATGGAACTATATGAAGAGTTAAATAATTTAATTGAAGATTTACCAATATCTGATAAAGGAAATAGAATAGAAGAATACTTTAACAAAAATAGCGGATATTGTGATTAAAAAAGGGTTTTTTTAGTTATTAATATATGATATATTTATGTCTAGTGAATATATTATATATTTTTTTGTAGTAAGGAGAATTTATGAATTTAGTAATTAAAGACTTAAAGAAAAGTTATGATAAGAAAGAAGTCCTAAAAGGAATCAATTTTGAATTTAAAGAAGGAAAGATATATGGATTATTAGGACGTAATGGTGCTGGTAAAACAACTCTTTTTAATTGTTTAAATGAAGACATTGAAATAGATAGTGGAGAGTTTTATTTATTAGATGGAAAAGAAGAGAAAAAAATAACTTCTGATGATATTGGTTATGTATTATCAACTCCCGTTGTACCAGAGTTTTTAACAGGAAGAGAGTTTTTAAAATTTTTTATTGAAATTAATAAAGATAAAGTGGATAGTAGTAAGACGATTGATGATTATTTTGATTTAATTAAAATGGATGTAGAAGATCGTGATAAATTAATGAAAGAATACTCACATGGAATGAAAAATAAAATGCAGATGTTAATTAATATCGTATATAGTCCTAAAGTATTATTACTTGATGAACCTCTTACATCCTTTGATGTAGTAGTTGCGGATGAAATGAAAAAAGTATTAAAATCTATTAAAAAAGATCATATTTTAATTTTTTCTACTCATATTATGGAATTAGCTTTAGATTTATGTGATGAAATCGTAGTATTAAGTAATGGTAAACTAGAAAAAATTAATAAAGATAATTTAGATAATGAAGAATTTAAAGATAAAATAATTGAAACATTAAAGGGTGACAACAATGATTAAAATGATTATTACTTCTTTTAAATTCAATAATGCTTATTATGCTAATACTCTAATATATCGACTAAAGCAACTGCCTTTGATAGGTAAATATATTCCTAAGAGTTTATATAGCAATGATGGACTAAAAATATTATTTAATATTATTGTCTCTCTTTATAAAATCATTGCTCCTTTTGTAGGTAAATTTATCTATATTTACTTACTTATGGTAATGCCAATTGAACAATCAAACGATCCTAATACTTTTCTTACTGTTTTTGTATTTTTAACACTAGTAGGGGCATTTTGTAATACAGGAATGTTTAATCCGACCAAAGAAAAATATTATTCTATTATCTTAATGCGAACTAATGCTAAAAAATATGCATTATCTAGTTTGATGTATTTTCTATTTAAAATATTAATAAGTTTTTATCCAGCCGTTATAATTTTTGGACTTTTATTAAAAGTAAATATCTTTATTTTATTATTACTTCCTATTTTTGTAGTTTTAATGAAACTAATAGGTAATAGACTGTTATTAATGTATTATGAGAAAAAGAACAAAGTTCTAAATGAAAATAATTTTGTTTTATTTGGAATAGTATCAGTAACGGGATTATTATTAGCCTATGGATTACCTTATTTAGGATATAGTATTAATAATTTAATTTTTATCATAATATTTGTTTTATCCTTAATTTTTGGGTTATTATCTTTAAAACACTTATTTGCAAGTAATGATTATAATAAAATTTATAAAAGTATGTTAAATTTAAATACAGTTATTTTTAATACTACGGATACTAATACGGCTAATGTTAGAAAGCAATATTCTTCTAAAATAGAAGAAGTAAAAACAATTAACACAAATAAAGTAGGATATGAATATTTTAATGAAATTTTTACAACTAGACATAGAAAAATATTAACGAAATCAGCTATCAAAACAGCTTTCATTCTTTTAGCTATTTTACTAGGAGTGATAATTGCTACTAGATTTAGTAAAGATATATATACTGGTGTAAATAACATAACTTTAACATATCTACCTTATTTTGTATTTATTATGTATTTAGTAAATCGTGGTAGTGTGGTAACGCAAGCGATGTTTATCAATTGTGATCATAGTATGTTAGCCTACCGTTTTTATAGACAACCTAAAGTGATTCTTAGTTTATTTAGAATTAGATTAAAAACTTTAATTAAAATCAATATGATTCCAACAATAGTTATTGCACTAGGATTACCTTTATTATTAGCCATAACTGGAGGAACAACTAATCCATATAATTATTTGTTACTTTTTATTTCAATTATTTTCTTATCTATTTTTTTCTCGGTTCATCACTTAGTAATTTACTATTTATTACAACCTTATGATATTAATATGAAATCTAAAAGCAGTATGTATTCGATCGTCAATGCCATTACCTATTTTATTTGTTATTTGTGTATTGATATGACCTTTCCAACAGCAATATTTGCAAGTATTGTAACAGTATTTTCGCTAATTTATATATTAGTGGCATTGTTCTTAGTTTATAAATACGCACCTCGCACTTTTAAATTGAAATAATATTCGATAATTAATTGATTCATGTTATAATATAGAGTAGTTAAGGAGGAAGAAATATGATTAAAGCAAAACCATTTGTAAAATGGGCTGGAGGGAAAAGACAGATTATTAAGGAACTTAAGAAATATGTTCCTAGTGAATTTAATTGTTATCATGAACCATTTATCGGTGGAGGAGCTTTGTTTTTTGAACTTTCTCCTAAAAAAGCTGTGATTAATGATAGTAATTCTGAACTTATGAACGTTTATAAGGTTATGTGTGATGATGAAAAATACAGTAAAATGTGTCATTTATTAAATAATTATGAAGTAAAAAATAGTGAAGAATTTTACTATCAATTAAGAAATAAAGATCGTAATAAAGAAAAATTTGAAAAGTTAAACGATTACACTAGAGCTGCTAGAACTATATATTTAAATAAAGCTTGTTTTAATGGATTATATCGTGTTAATTCCAAAGGAGAATTTAATGTTCCTTATAATAAAAAAACGAAAGTAAATACTTATGATAAAGAAAATCTTTTAGTAGTGCATATGTATCTTACTATGAATGATATCACTATTATGAATACGGATTTTGAAGAAGCGTTGAAATGTGCTAAAGAAGGGGATTTTGTTTATATTGATCCTCCCTACGATCAAATAAATTCCTCTTTTACTTCTTACACAGAAGAGGGATTTAACCACGATGAACAAAGACGACTTGCTAAAGTATTTAAAGAACTAGATCAAAGAGGAGTAAAAGTCATGTTATCAAATCATAATACCCCATTAATAAGAGAATTATATAAAGAGTATAATTTCCATATCATAGAAGCGAAAAGAAATATCAATGCTAATGGTAAAAAACGTGGAAAAGTAGAGGAAGTAATTATTACTAATTATTAAAAAAAATAATCTATTTAAAGATTATTTTTTTTAAACCATAACAAGCTAGTAACTCTAATGCCGTTAAAGTTAAACAAAAATTAACGGCTATTCCTGATGTTAATCTAGTCAATGACAAACTAGGTGATATATTTAAAATATCACATATATATAAAGATATATGGTGATTCATAATTAATAGCAAAAATATTATAATGATTAATAGTAAATAAAACCAAATACTGTGTGCTTTTTTATTTTTTTTCTTATTTTTCATACTGCTTTCCCCTTATAAAATGATAAAAAAAGTAGTAGCAACCAAAACAAGATTGATACTACTAATCTTAATAATAGTATAACAATAAATTAGTAAAAAATCTATATAAAATTAAAATATATATAAAATATTTACACTAGAAATTACTTAATAGTTATTATATAATAAAAGAGAAAGTAGAGGGGTGTCCTATGAACAATGAGGAAAAAGAAGTAAAAAAACGTACAACTCCAAAGAAAAAAACAACAAAAAAAACTGAAACAAAGAAAGCAACAACTAAAAGTAATGAAATAAAAAAGACTACTACAAAAGTTGCTACAAAAAAAACAGAAGAAAAAAAGACGGTAGCAAAAAAAGAGTCTAAACCAAAAAAGATAGAAAAAAAAGAAGAAGTTAAAATTATATCAGAAACAAAAGAAATTCAAGAAGAGCCAAAAGTTATCTCTAAAGAAAGTAAAACGGTAACCAAAGGTACTAAAGAAGCTGAAGTTTCTAAAGAGGTTTTAGCGATTAGAAAAAAAAGATATATTATTGAAGCGATAATAGTTATTGCGTTAGTAGTTATAGCATTGATTATTTTATGTAATCGTACCTTTTTAAAAACTGGTTATGTTAATGATAATATTACAGTGTCTATTCCAAGATTTAGCTATTTTGTAAGTGATAACAATAATACAGTAAAATTAGTAACTTTAAGAAAAGCTAGTTATCTAAGCGACTATTTTAATGAATATTTAGAAGGATTTACTTTCTATAGTTGTAGTGAAGGAACTAATACTTTCTATTATAATGAGGGAACTCATTCATTAATAAGAGAAATTAAAATAGAGAGTAATTTTGGTATAAAAACTATAGAAATAACTTATGAAACACGTTCTCCTGAAGAAGTATGTGGGCTTATGTAAGAAGTAGAAATACTTCTTTTTTTTATTTAAGTTTACCTCATTCACATTATCGAAATCCTCTTAAGGTTGACAAATTTGTAGAAATTTGATAAAATATGTAACTGTCACGTGAAATAAGAGGTGTTTAAAGATGTTTTATGATGAGGCAAAAGCCATAAAAGCGTGTGAAGAAGAACCCTCCCTGATATTCGAACTTATTAGAGAGGAACATTTTGAATTAGTTGATTTACTATTAACTAAAAAGAAAGTAGATATTAATATTTGTGATGAACTTGGTAATAATGTTCTTGTTAGATTACTAAAAAAAGGACAATATGACTTAGTTCTAAAACATATGAAGAATAAAAAATGGGATGTAAATCACCAAAATAATGAAGGTGATACATTTGCACATATTCTAGTACTTCATAACTATGTAAATGTACTAGAGATCATTAATACTTTAAAAAAGAATAAGAATTTTATGCCAAACATAAAAAACAATAAGGGGGAGACTATACTTGATAAATCTATTAACGATAATTACATTTATACGACAATTAAAATACTTGAGGATCACAGATTTAATAACATTAATGTAATATCTTTCAAGAATTTATATGATACATATATAAAAACGAATCATTACGGTAAATATACCAAACTTACTAATTTACAAATCATATTAGATAATTTGGAAGATAAAACTTTATTACCTAATATGCAAAAATTAATTAGTACGGTAAAAGCTAACTTTGATGTAATTAAAGAAGAAGTAATGAATAATAAAACAAAAGAGTTAGATAATATTATAACAAGTGTGTTACTAGAAAGTAGAGCTTAAGTTCTACTTTTTATTTTATTTTAAAGAGATTTAGTGTATAATGTTTAAGAAGTGAGGGGATAGTATGAAATTACCAAATTATGTAGAAGCTAGAAAAAGAACAAAAGATAAAGTAGAAATAGAACATTATAGTAATGATATTAAAGATTTAGGTATTGGTAAGACTTATCATATTAAAACCTATGGATGTCAAATGAATGAACATGATAGTGAAAATATTAAAGCTATGTTAGAAGAATTAGGATTTACTTATAATGATGATTATCAAACGAGTGATTTAGTATTATTAAATACATGTTCCATAAGAGAAAATGCGCATAATAAAGCATTTGGAATGTTGGGAAGATTAAAACATTTAAAAGAAGAGAATCATAATTTAATTGTTGGTTTATGTGGATGTATGGCACAAGAAGAAGGAGTTATTAATGAAATATTAACGAAATATAAGTGGATTAATTTTGTTTTTGGTACTCACAACTTATATCGATTACCTTATATATTAAAAGAAGCATTAGATAAGAATGAAAGAGAAATAGAAGTATTTAGTAGGGAAGGAAATATTGTAGAAGGAATTCCTGTAAAAAGAGATAGTAAGTATAAAGCTTATGTCAATATAATTTATGGTTGTGATAAGTTTTGTACTTATTGTATTGTACCTTTTACAAGAGGAAAACAAAGAAGTAGATTAAAAGAAGATATAGTACGTGAAGTAGAAGAATTAGTAAAAGATGGTTATAAGGAAGTAACTCTTCTAGGACAAAACGTAAATGCTTATGGGAAAGATTTATCTCTAGGATATGGAATGGAAGAGTTATTAGAGGAAGTAAGTAAAACTGGTATTCCTAGAATTAGATTTGTGACAAGTCATCCATGGGACTTTACGGATGGAATGATTGATGTTATTGCCAAATATAAAAATATTATGCCGGCCATTCATTTACCAGTGCAATCTGGTTCTTCTAGAATTTTAAAGTTAATGGGAAGAAGATATACTAAGGAAGAGTATTTAACATTATTTCATAAAATAAAAGAAAGAATTCCTAATGCTAGTATTTCTACGGATATCATAGTAGGATTTCCTAGTGAAACAGAAGAAGATTTTAAGGAAACATTAGATTTAGTTAACGAATGCAAATTTGATAATGCTTTTACATTTATTTATTCTCCAAGGGAAAATACAGCAGCGGCAAGACTAAAAGATGAAGTAACACTTGCTGAAAAAGAAGAAAGGCTTCATGAATTAAATGATTTAGTAAATATTTATTTTAAAGAGAATAATGATAAATTAGTAGGAACAACAGTACCTGTGTTAGTAGAAGGAGTTAGTGAGAAGAAAGGGATCTTATTTGGTTATACTGATACTAACAAGCTAATTAATTTTGAAGGGGATAGTAGTGTCATTGGAAAAATCATTGATGTGAAAGTAACTAGTGCTAAAACTTGGAGTTTAGATGGAGAGATAGATGAGAGATAAATTAAATGAAAAGATCGACGAAATGATAAGTATTATCAAGTCTAGTGATGAGTATAAAAAATATATGGAAATATCTAGTAAGATGGAACAAGATGAAGAGATTATGACTTTAATTCACGAGATTAAAGAGTTACAAAGGAAAATAGTAAAAGAAGAGTCCATGGGACATGATATTAGTACACTTGATGAAGACATAAATAAAAAAATAAAATTATTAGAAGAATACCCTATCTATTTAGATTATATTTATCTGCAAGAAGACTTAAATAATACGATGCAAATGATAAAGGAAAGTATTGAAAAATATTTATATGATGTTGCTAATTAGAGGTAGTTATGGATGGAATTTTGTTAGTAAATAAACCAAAAGATATGACTAGTAGAGATGTCGTTAATCTTTTAAGTAAGAAATTTAACTTAAGAAATATAGGACATACTGGGACACTAGATCCTATAGCCACAGGTGTATTAGGAATAGCAATGAATAAAGGATTAAAAATTGTTGATCTACTGATTAATGATACAAAAGAATATATTGCTACTGCTAAAATGGGTATTAGTACGGATACTTTAGATGTTACTGGTAATATTATAAATGAAGAAGGTAATTATCAAGTAACAAAAGAACAATTAATAGAAGTACTAAATAGTTTTGTAGGTAAATCTATTCAAGAAGTACCACTTTATTCTGCATTAAAAGTAAACGGAAAAAGACTTTATGAGTATGCTAGAGGTAATAAGGAAGTAGAAATTCCTAAAAGAGAAATTGAAATATATGAAATAGAGTTATTAGAATTAAATAAAGATGAATTTAAATTTAGAGTAGTAGTAAGTAAAGGTACTTATATTAGAAGTTTAATTAGAGACATAGGTAACAAATTAGGTATTCCTTGTGTTATGAGTGATTTAATAAGAATGAAACAAGGTAACTTTAGATTAGAAGATAGTTATACACTAGAAGAAATAAAGAATGATAATTATCAGTTGATATCGATCAAAGATGCTTTAGCGGGATATAAATTTATAAAAGTAAATAGTTTTATTGAAAACAAAGTATTAAATGGTAGAATTTTAGAGAATAGATATGAGGATGAGAAAATAGTTTTTATTAATGAATCTGATGAAGTACTAGCTATTTATAAAGTTTATGAAAAAGATAATACTAAAGTAAAACCTATTAAAGTATTTAAATGAAATAACATAAGTTATTTCTTTTTTTATCATCTAATTTTATTCTTTGTAAAGCAATATGTAAACAGAAGGAGATGGAACTAGTTCTAATCCATACGTAATTAAAACTAGTTAATTCGATAAAACAGATAAAGTAGAACTATCTATTTTATCTGTTTTTTGGTATAATAAAAATGATTGGAGGCGCTTATGAATACATATATAATAGAGTCTAGTGATTATGTAGTAATTAATACTAAAATAGATGATATTTTAAAAAAGAATCGTTTGACTAGTGATATGATTATAAAATATGATTTAATAGAAACTCCAATTAGTACTGCAATAGAAGATTTGGATACTTATAATTTTTTAAGTAGTAATAAAGTAGTAGTGTGTGATAACGCTTACTTTCTTGCATCGAATCGTCCTAAAGGATCAGTAGTTCACAATGAAGAATTATTAGAAAAATATTTAAAAAATCCTAGTAGTGAAAATATTCTAATTATGATTTGCGATAAAATTGATACTAGAAAAAAACTTGTCAAACTAGTTGATAAAAACAATATTTTAGGTGGAGAAATAGTTATTGATGATTTAATAAAATCGCATTTAGATGATTATAAAATGGATTATAAAACAATAAAATATTTAATCGATTATTGTGATAATGATAATGAGCGTATATTAAATGAATTAGAAAAATTAAAGTGTTATAAATTAGAAGATAAAACTATAACTATGGAAGATATTAATAACATAGTTATAAAATTAACTGGTGATAACATATTTTCTTTAATTGATAGCATTGTTTTAAAAAATCGTAGTAAGGCATATCTTATTACTCAAGAATTACTAGATAAAGGAGAAGATATTAATAAAATTATTGTTATGGTATCAGATCAATTTCGCTTAATGTATCAAGTAAAGCTTTTATTAAAAGAAGGGTATAATAAAGATACAATTGCAACTAAATTAAAGGTTCATCCATACCGAGTAAAACTTGCTATGGAAAAAGGATATAACTATTCTAGTAAAGTATTACTTACTAATTTAGATTACTTTTTTAATTTAGATTATATGATTAAAACGGGTAATAATAATCCTAAATTAGTTTTTGAATTATTTTTAGCTAATTTGTAAAATTTCGAAGAAAGATATTTGATTTCTTTTCATATACTTCTATAGGTGAAGATTATATGATGAAGAAATTTTTTTCATTCATGGGAGCATTAGCATTAATATGTTTTAGTTTTTATTATACAGATAGTGCAGTAGAAATAGTCAAACGAAACGATCCTATAATGAAAGAAATTACAGAAGTAGCAAAAGATTATGAAGAGTCATCACAAGATGCTATTTTAATTAATAATAATATTATTCCTGGAGTAAGTGGAGTCAAGGTTGATATAGATAGAAGTTATGAAAAAATGAAACAATATGGTTCCTTTGATGCTGGACTTTTAGTATTTGAAGAAGTAACACCTACGATTAGTACTAGTAATACTTATGATAAATTTATTATTAAAGGTAATAGTTCAAAACAAGGGATTAGTTTAATTTTTAAAATGAATAATACTTCTTATATTGATGAAATATTAAATATTTTAAAGGAAAAAGATGTAAAAGCTAATTTTATGATTACAGAAGATATTTTATCAGGTGATATTGATGTAGTAGAAAAAATTTATTTAAATGGTCATTCCATAGAATTATTATCTAGTGATTATGCTAATATTAAAAAAGCTAATAAAATATTGAAATCACTTACTGGTAATAAAGCTAAATATTGTTATTCAGAAGAAGAGGATAAAGATATCATTGAAGTTTGTGAAAAGAACAAAATGCATTCTATTATTCCTACTATTATTACTTCTAATTTTCCATATAATGATATAAAAAATAATGTTACTAGTGGATCGATGATTTCTCTTACTAATAACATTGGAACAGTAAGAGAGTTATCTTCCATTATTAATTACTTAAATCAAAAAGGTTATAAAATTTTGTTATTAGAAGATTTATTAGATGAATAAAATATTTTATTTCAAACAAAAAGCGACACGAAATATCGTGTTTTTTTAATACCATAATAATGGTGGTGATATTTTGCGAGTCTATGTTGATCTAGTTTTATTTTTGAATATTGCCATGGATTTTTTATTATTATTATCCGTTAGTATTACTTTAAAAAGAAATGTTAAATTTTATCGTATTATTTTAGGTAGTTTAGTAGGTGGTATTTCTATTATTTTCTTATTTATATCTTTAAATAATATAACTTTATTTCTTTTTAAAATGATAATAAGTATGTTAATGATTTTAACTACATTTTCTTTTAAAAATATGAAATACTTTTTTAACAATTTATTGTACTTATATATATCAAGTATTATTTTAGGAGGTGGAATATATTTACTTGATATTCAATTGAATTATGAAAATCAAGGATTAATGTTTGTTAATACCGGCTTTTCTCTTAATTTAATAGTTTTATTGATAATAAGTCCATTTATTATATATGGGTATATTAAAAGTATGAGAAAAATGCGAAATAATTATAATAATTTTTATAAAGTAGATGTATATTATAATGATAAAATTTATAAATTTAATGCTTTTTTAGATACAGGTAACAGACTTTATGATCCTTATAAAAAAAGACCGATAATAATAGTAAATACTAAAAAAATAAAACTTAGTTATGAGAATAGTATATTAGTACCATATAATACGGCTAGTGGTAAGCTGGTCTTGAAATGTATAGTAGTAGAAAAAATTGTAATTGATAATAATTATGAAGTAAAGAATGTTTTGTTAGGAATAACTTTAGAACCTTTTAAGATAGAAGGTGTGGATATGTTATTACATAATGATATAATGGGAGGGATAAAATGATAAGTATTTTATTAATCATAGGTGAGTTACTTGAATTTAGTAGTGTATTATTTTATGTAGGGGCAACGGATAAATTGCCAGAACCTTTATCTAAAGATATGGAAGAGTATTATTTAATGTTATCTAATGATGGAGATTTAACCGCAAGAGATAAGTTGATTGAACATAATCTTAGGTTAGTAGTGTTTCTAGCTAAAAAGTATGAAAATACAAAGGTAGATTTAGAGGATTTAGTAAGTATTGGTACCATTGGTTTAATTAAAGGAATAAAGACTTATAGTATGGATAAAAATATAAAGTTAGCAACATATGCATCACGTTGTATTGATAATGAAATACTCATGTATTTACGTAAGAATAAGAAAGTAAGAACGGAAGTTAGTTTTGATGAGTCTCTTAGTTATGATCCAGATGGTAATGAATTACATCTAGAAGATATTTTAGGAACAGAACCAGATATTGTTACTAGAGGATTAGAAGATGATATTGATAAGAAAATAGTAATTGAAGAAATTAACAGGTTAGATCCAAGAGATAGAGAAATTATGGTTTTAAGATATGGATTAGTATCAGGAGAAGAAATGACACAAAAAGATGTAGCCAAGTTACTTGGTATTAGTCAATCATACATTTCTAGAATTGAAAAGAAAGTGATTAAGAAAATAAAAAATATTGTCAAGAGTTTTTAATTATTACTTGAGTGATAAGAAAATATATAGTATTATTTAATTAATGAAGAAATAATAGGAGAGAAGTATGAATAATAAATTAAATAATATTATAAATGATTTTTTAGCTAATACTGACGCTAAAAACGAAGAAGAATTAAATCAAAAGTTACAGGATCTTATGATGCAATATAATATGGGGCAAATAGAATATGAAAATACTCCTTTAGATGATGCTTATGAATTGCTTGAACAAGCAGAGCAAGCTAAGACTAAAAAACAAGCAATTAAATTAGCAAAAGAGGCTTATGAAAAATGTGATGCTTGTTTTGATGCTATTTTATTTCAAGTAGGAATTGAAGAGAATTTGCTAGAAAAAAATAGACTTTTAGATACAGGGTTAGAACACGAAAGAAAAAGGTTAGAGAGTGAAAAGTATTTTACTAAAGAGAATATAGGGCATTTTTATGGAATCTTTGAAACTCGACCATATATAAGAGGTTTATATACAAAAGCTAATTTATTGTGTGACGAAGGAAAAATAAAACAAGCAAGAGACGTATGTAAAGAAATTTTGAAATTAAATAAAAACGATAATACTGGTGCAAGATATTTATTAATGGCTATATATGCTTATTTAGAAGAAGAAACCGAAATGCTTAAATTATATAAAAAATATTCGGAAGAAGATTTAGAAATGTTATTTCCTTTATTTGCTTTGTATTATAAATTAGGAAATGATAACAAAGCTAAGGAGTATTTAGATCGTATCGATAAAGCTAATCCTAATTTTGTGAAAATGTTTAAAGGGGCATTAAAGGTTGATAATGATATACATGAATCCTATTACCAAAAAGGACAAGAGTCAGAAGTTGTTATGTATATAACTTATTATACCTTCCTTCTCCTTACTATGCCTCCTTTACGTGACTATGTATTGGAAACTATTAAACAGAAAAGTAAAAAATAGAATGATGAGCTCTATTTTTTGCTAAAATTAGAATATAAAAAACATAGTGAGAGTTTTAAGACAGATTAAAATTCAAATAAAAAACCTACTGGGTGAGAGAACAGTAGGTTTTATTATATTGAATTATCTCAATACGAGAATAATTATATATGTTAAATGTGAAATAAAAGTGAAAGATTTATGATTTTTTTCTAATAAGAATCATTAAGATAAAATGAATTAATAATATGGCAGTCATTAAGTATAGGACTAATTTTATATTGGTAATTTTAAAATATATACTTACTATTAAAATCATTAATCCAACTACTAGAATAAGTTTTTTATTGGGTTTCATCCTAAATAAGTGTAGGATCCCTTCTTTAATATAAAAACTAGCAAGTGCTAAAAATAAAAATCCATCAAACATTAACTTAAATGATAAAAGATCTTCTATTCGCTCTACAAAATTTAAAAGCGATACTTTTTGTAAAACAATAATATCGGGATAATTTAATATACTAGTTAATTTTATTCCTAAAATAGAAAGAATAAGGAAGTAGTTAATTAAGATATAGACAAAACTAATAATATAAGTGATTAACATATAGCGATTATATTTTTTATTATCTTCAATTCTATCTTTAGGTATGATTAATAACAAAAAGATAGGTGTTACACTTAATACCATGTGATAAATACTTCCTTCATATATGGATAGAAAACTATTGGTTAAAAGTGGATAAATATTATTAGGATCACTATAATTAATTAAAGTGATCATTGATATAATAACTAAAGAAATAAAAGTAAAAATAAGGATACCACTTACTCTAGTAATAGTATTGATTCCTTTAGATGCTAAGTAAATAACGGTAATAATAAGTAAAGTACTTATTGGTAGGATATTAATGTTATTTAATAAATTATAGTTAACAAATAATGATAAATTATATAAAGTAAAGCCACAAATAAAAATAAATAAAATAATTAAGGTAGCAATAATGAAATCAGATATTACCTTAGGTAAGGATTTACTTATTTTGATAAAAATATTATCTTTCGTTAATTTATCATTTAAATAGAAATAACTATATAAAACAATGAGACCTAATAGGATTCCTATTATAATACTAAAAATAGAGTCACCTTTAGAAATGGATATGATTAAGTTAAATAATCCTATAATATAAAAAGAACGATATAGGAAAGAGGATAAAAAACAAATACTAAGTGGAGATATTTTACTATCATTATTCAAAACTATTACCTCCTTTAATATTAGAGTTTTCTATTTTTGTAGAAGTGATATGAATATCAAATTCTAACTTTAAATCTTTATTATTTTTGTAATAATCATATTGATATTTTTCAACTAATTTATCGAAATAATTTAGCTTATTATTATCAATAAATTCATTCATATATTTTTCTAATGCTTCATGATAACTTTTATTTATTTCTTTATCACTTTTATTTTCATTATTATTTAATATTTGATAACTACTAGTAATATTGATATCTATCTTGTTTTTATTTACTTTAATATTAGTATTAGAAGTATTTAATTTAATTCCTATATCATTGATATTCAATAATCCTTGTTTCATATTATTAGTTATAAAATTGTATCCAATGCTCTCGTCAATAGATAATAATTTATTTTCTTCGTATACACTTTGATATCCTTCAATCACTAATTCATCTTCAATTTTTATTCTAGGGACATAACTGATATTCATCTCTAAAATATCTTTAATCATACTATCAAATTGTTTGATACTTACTATTCCACGTTCATTATGATTAATATCAATTAGCTCATTTATATCTTCTACATCATAATCAAATAATTTCTCTTGATTCGTTATTACAATAGTACTAAAAGTATTTCTAGAATCCACTCGATTTAAAAATAGATTAATAATTTCTTTTAATTCTTCTTTTTGGATATTAGGTGTAATAGCTAGTAATTCTAAATGAGAAAAAGCTATTTTTTTTGTGGTAGATAGATATAACTCACTTAAACATTTATCAAGAGATTCGTTAGTAGAAGTATAGGTCTTTTTCTCTTCTAAATCATCTTTAGTAGGAGTTAACATATTGATAGTAACGATATATTTATTATCTGTTTTATCGATTAAAATAGCATCAATAATTGCTGTTTCATTTAATTCGGTATAACTAACACATCCAGTTAAAGTAATAGATATCAGAAAAACAATCATTAACTTAACATATTTCATACACTGTTCCTTCCTCTTCTTTTATTTTTAGGAGCGATAAGAGGGTTTCTTAGATTTTTCTTTTTCTTGGTTCTTATAATAGCATCATTTAATTCGGGTTTTACAATAGGTGAGATAGGGGCCATATAAGGGAAACCAAAGGAAGTAATACTACATAGTTTAGTAATTAAAAAGATAAGTCCAATAAATATTCCATAGATACCAAAGAAGGTAGCCATTAAAAGAAGAAAAATTCGATAATATCTAATAGTGGATGTTAAAGCATTATTAGTAAAAATTAAACCACTAATAGCACTAATAGCGATGACAATAATCATAATAGGGGAGATAATCCCTGCACTAACGGCAGCATCACCTATTACTAATCCCCCTAAAATCGATACTGATGTTCCCATTTTAGATGGAATTCTCGTATCACTTTCTCTTAAGATTTCAAAACTTATAATCATAATTAAGGCTTCAATAAAAGCTGGGAAAGGTACTGTTAATCTTTGTGCCGTAAAATTAGTAAGTAGGGTAATAGGAATAGAGGAAGTATTATGAGTTGTGACACTGATATAATAAGCGGGTAAGAAAATAGCAATAATAAAACTAATTAAACGAATAATTCTAATAAAAGAAGTATTAATTGGTTTTTGATAATAATCATCTGGAGTATGTAAAAAATCCACAAAAAAGGTAGGAATAATCATAACATATGGTGAATTATCTACAATAATTGCTACTTTTCCTTCTAATAATGCTTGTGATACAGTGTCAGGACGTTCTGTAATGTTGATGACAGGAAAGATACTATTATGTTCAATAATTTGTTCTCTAATGTATCCTGAATCGATAATTCCATCAATATTGATGTTATTTAATTTATCTACTACGTTATCTACTAGATCACTTCTAGCAATATTATTCATATAGCAAATACCAACTTTAGTGTTACTATTTTTTCCAATAAACATTGTTTTTAAAAATAACTCATTAGTACGTAATCTTCTTCTAATAAGT
>CALVKH010000021.1 GCA_944332575.1 uncultured Bacilli bacterium
ATTAGATTGCATTTTAGATAAATCTAAGATATCCCCAACTAGAAGATTTAATCTATCTACTTCTTCAATAATAACATTTAAATTTTCTTCACGCTTATCTTTATCCTTATAAGTAATATCTCGAACCATTTCCGCATAAGCCTTAATCATAGTAAGAGGAGTTTTTAAATCATGAGATACATTAGCCATTAATTCTCGTCTTAATTCATCATTTTTAGATAAAGCATCACGAGCGGAGTTAAGGGTATTAGCAAGTTCATCAATTTCTTCAATATCACTTTCATTTTCAAATTTAACATTATAATCTCCACTAGCTAATCTTTTAGCGGATTTATTTAGAGAAGTAATAGGATTAGATATTTTCTTAGAAATATAAAATCCAATGACAAATGATAAAATCAAAACGATGATAGTAACTATGATTAATTGATTTTTCAAAATTACTATAGTTGAATCAATAGGATCAATCGATGTATTTAAAAAAGCATATAAATTATTATCTAATTTAAGTCCATATACTAAAGTTTCACTTTTTAATTGTTCATTTATAATTTTAAAAGTAATGTCAGTTTGATCACTTTCCATAAATTGTCCTTTATAGTAGACTAGGGAAGGATTGTCTTTTTCAACTAAACATCCTCTATTTAAATTATCAGTTGAATAAACAATAGAGGTTGAATCGTTTAATTCAATACATACTCCACGTTTATAATATATTTCATTTAATATATTTTCAAAGTTATCATTTCCATAATTATTTTTTACAAGTTTGGCCATGATATTTATTTCATTAGTTTTATACCATTCATAATAAGTATCAATAAATATTACTTGAAAGAACCACAAGAAAGTAATAATTAAAATTGAAAATAAAGCTAGGAAAAGCCATATTTTTACTGTTAAAGATTTACTGTTTAATTTCAAATTTATATCCTACACCACGCACAGTTTTAATTAAATCTCGATATTCTCCTAGATTATTTCTAAGCATTTTAATGTGTGTATCTATGGTTCTGTCATCTCCAAAGTAATCATATCCCCATAATTTATTAAGTAGTGCTTCTCTTGATATTGCAACATTCTGATTATTAATAAAATAGGTTAGAATATCAAATTCTTTAGGAGTAACATTTATTTCTTTATTATTTATTTCGATAGTATGACCAATAAAATCAACGACTAAATTCTTATAGATAAACTTATCTTCAGTTTGTTTTCCACGTCTTGTAATAGCTTTAATTCTTGCAATTAGTTCTTTAGGTGAGAATGGTTTAGTTAAATAATCATCAACCCCTAAATCAAATCCTAATAGCTTGTCATATTCATCATTTCTTGCTGATAGGATAATAGTAGGAATATTATGTTCTTTTTTTAATTCTTGAAAGAAAGTATATCCATCCATTTTAGGCATCATAATATCTAATACAATTACATCTATATCATTATCAGCAATGACATCTAAAGCTTCAATACCGTTTTCCGCTTCAAATACTTCAAATTTTTCTAGTGAAGCATATTCTTTAATAACATCTCTAATTAGTTTTTCATCATCAACTACTAATACTTTCATAACATCACCAATTAATATTATACATGTTTTTATGTATTTTTTGTGAAAAAAAAGACTATTTTAGATAGTCTATTTCGATCTTTTTTATTTTATTATTATTTTCCTTTTTTATCTTTTCTAATTTTTTATCAAAATCTTTTATAATTTGACTCTTGACTATTAAATCTTTTTCAATACTATCAAGTTTAACCATCATATTATAAAAATTAGGAATGGAATCGGAATAATCTTTAAAATCATGTTCTAAATCTTTTTTTAAATCTTTAATATTTAATAATGTGGCATCGACTGTTAGAGATACATCGTTAACATTATTGATACTATTTAGAATTTCTTTTTCATAATCGATATAATTTGTTATTGTAGTTACTTTACTTTCTTTCATGACTAATTTTCTGGATTTTACGATTCCAGCGATCGCTCCAGCTATTAAAGCTGTTTTCAAGATGTTACCTGTTTTAGTTGGAGGTATTAAACTAGAGGCAGCCATAGCAAGGATAGATGCAAAGGATTGAGTGTAGTTAGTAACTATTTCTGATTGATATTCAACTATTTTTGTAACTGATTCTTGATTACTAACTTTTTTTTCAATATCTGTTATAATACTATTTTGTTCTCTAGCAAATTTATCAATATAATCATTTATTTTATCTATTTTTTTATAGTCATCATCACTTTTATCAAAATCTTTATTAATTTCTATAATGTTTTCTTCTTTATTTTCTAAAGTGTCATTTAATTTACTAGTATCATTTTCCAGTTCAATGATTTCATTAATTACGCTAATATATTCTTCGATTTGTTTAATTTCTAAAATAGTAGCATCTTTAATTCTATCTGTTTTTAAAGCGGTTTTATACTCTTCAATTAAGTGTTTAATGTAATTGTCGCTATTTGAATTTATCTCTATTTCATCATAATATTTAGTAAAAAAATCATTTTTTATTTTTTCAAACTTCTTTATTAAAGCATTTAATCTATCAATCAGTTTTTGTACTTCTTCCAGTGCTTGTTCTTTTTCTTCTTCTTTTTTGATAGTATCTAATTCATATTTTATATATTCAATTTCATATTGATCACTTCTTAACATTTTTTCAATTTCTGCTAGGGCATCATTTTTTATTGTAATGTCATCAATAACAGTATTTTTCGTAATATCTTCGTTAGATAATTCATTTATTATTGGTTCTTCTTCCAAAGATAATTCTTCTTTTTCTTCTTCATGAATCATATCTAATGTTTCGTTAAATGTTTTTTCTTTATGTGATGACGTAGTAGGGGAAATAGAAGCAGTTTGGATAGTATCATTATCCTCTTTATCTTTTGCTGTTATATTTATGTCTTTTTTGTCTTGTGTTTTTTCATTTTTAGCTTTTTTTTGTAACCATTCTAAAAGTTTATTCTTCTGCTCCATAACATCACCTTTTAATTTTCATATGTTTCTTGTTTTATTAATTCTAAATTTGCATTCATTAGTTTAATATAATCTTCGCTATTGTTACGCTCTTCATCAGTTATATTAGCAATACTTTTTAAAGTTACTGTTTTAACTATAGTATTTTGTTGAATAGTTTTAATATATTCATTATCACTTTCATTTTCTAGAACGAAAATATACTCATTTTCTCCAGAATTTATTTTAGATTGAACATCTGATACGATTTTGTCAGTAACGGTATCAGGATCTAATGATATAACAGTAAACCCATATTTTTCTAGAAATTTAAATATATCATTAGAGACAACAATTGTTTTATTAGAAGAGTTTTCAGCGGTTAATTTAATTTCTGCATCCAGTTCTGATAATTTAACTTTTAATTGTTCATAACTAGCATCGATTTCTTTATTTAAATAGGAACTATTAATATATTCTTGTAATCCATTTTTAATATTTTGTGTCATCATCAATAAATTAGATGGATTTAACCATAATTCTTCGATTCCATATTGCATTTCCATTCCAAAAGTAGCATCAATGATCAGAATATCGTTATTTTTATTCAATAATTCGACAGCAATATCTTTATCGCTAGTTAATCCTAAATAGATAAATAAATCTTGTTTACTAAAGTCAGTTAATTGTTTATCATTTAACTCATATTCATAAACGTTAGTTCCATCTGGATAAATAGAATTAACAACAGAACTTTCTCCATATAGACTATTAGTTATAAATTCAATGGGATAAAAAGTAGTAATAATATTTATATCTTCCATATTATCTCTTTTAAAACATCCAGTGGTAAAGCAAAATAATAATGCTACAACAATAAATAATTTCTTTTTCATAATTTCTCCTTTGTTGGTACAGGATCATATCCACCACGAGATAGTGGGTTGCACCTTAATATTCTTTTTATTGTAAGATAACTCCCTTTAATACTTCCATAAGTAGTAATTGCTTCTATTCCATAATTAGAACAAGTAGGAATAAATTTACAATAGGAATGCGATGATAGGGGAGTTTTTTGATAAAGTTTAATTAAAAATATAAGTACTCTTTTCATATATCACCACATAGATATTTTACTATTAAATTTCTTTTTAAGCAATAATAGTTGGACTACATTTTTAAATTTTGTTATAATAAATATGGTGATGATTATGGATAGGCTTTTTAAAAGGTTAAATATTATTCCTTCTGATATGAGACTTTACCAAACAGCATTTTCTCATTCCTCTTATGTCAATGAAAATCATTTGAAAGCGGATTATGAGAGATTAGAATTTTTAGGGGATGCGGTATTGGAACTTGTGGTAAGTGATTATTTGTACAGAAATAAAGATTTTAAAGAAGGAGATATGACTAAAATACGAGCTAGTTATGTTTGTGAAAATGCTTTATTTGAATATGCTAAAGATTTATCGTTAAGTGATTATATTAAAGTGGGACATGGTGAAGAAGTAGATGGTGGAAGATATAAAAAAGTGATACAAGCAGATATTTTTGAAGCTTTAATGGGAGCAATTTATTTGGATTTAGGATTTGAAACCGTAAAAACAGTAATATCTAATATTATTGTTCCTTATATTGAAGATCCTAATATAACTTTTTTTAATGATTATAAATCGGTATTACAAGAATATGTTCAAACAGAGCAAAGAAATTTAATCTATGAATTAGAGAGTGAAGAAGGACCATCTCATAATAAAACTTTTACCATTGTAGTTAAAATTGATAATATTATCTATGGTAGAGGAAGCGCTCCCAACAAGAAAGAAGCAGAACAAGAGGCTGCCAAAAACGCTTTAGATAAACTTGCTAAAGTTTAGAAAATTTGTTATAATGGACAAGTTAACTTACTTATATAAAGAAAGGAGAAAAGATTTATTTGAGTAAAATTAGAATTTTTAGTTTAGGTGGATTAAATGAAAATGGAAAAGATATGTATGTTGTTGAAGTAGATCAAGATATTTTTGTTTTTGATGCCGGACTTAAATACGGAAGTGATAAAACCTTAGGTGTAGATTATATACTACCTGATTATACTTATATAAAAGAAAATAAAGATCGAGTAAAAGGGTTGTTTTTAACTCATGGACATGATAGTAATATAGGGGCAACAGCGGATATTTTGTATGATATTCCAGATCTACCTGTATATGGGACTAAATTTACTTTAGAAATATTAAAACGTGATTTAGAAGAAAATAATATAGAAGCTACTAAAATAAAAGAAATAAGGCCACACTCTAAATTAACTTTTGGCGATTTAGTAGTTTTTCCTATTAGTGTAACACATTCTATTCCTGATTCTGTTTGTTATGTATTATATACTCCTGATGGAGCAATTGTTTATACAGGAGATTTTGTATTTGATTATTTAGTAGATGGACCATACAAAACAGATATAGGAAAACTTGCCTATGTTGGTAAACAAGGAGTATTATGTCTTTTAGCTGAGTCTATGTATGCTGAGAAAAAAGGACATACTAGTCCTAATAATAGAATTAGTGATGTTATTAAGCAAGTTCTTTATAAAAATGATGATCGTATTATAGCTACTATTTTTCCAGCACATATTTCAAGAATTCAAGAAATATTAGATGAGGTTGGAAAAACAAAAAGAAAAGTTATCATTATGGGTAAAAACTTACAAACAATTATTAATTCATCTATTGATATGGGGTATATTAAATTTGATAAAAGTAAAATTGGGGATTTATCCAATTTAAATGATAAAGGAGTAGTAGTATTAATATCTGATGAAAAAGAAAAGCCATTTATGAATTTGGAACGTATTTTAAAAGGTTTTGATAAATATATTAAATTAAGAGAAACAGATACTATTTTTATAACGGAACCTCCTTATGAAGGAATCGAAAAAAGAATGGCTTTAGTTATGGATGAAATAGCTAAATCAAATGTTAATGTTGTATCATTATCAGCAAAAAAACATTTATTACATCATGCGTCTCAAGAAGATTTAATGTTGATGATCAATCTTATGAATCCAAAATATTATTTTCCAGTAAAAGGAGAATATCGCTATCAAGTGATGAATGCGGAACTTGCGGAAAAGCTAGGTATCCCTAAAGAAAATATTATTTTAAAACAAAATGGAGATGTTGCTACCTTTATAGATGGTAAGTTAACTAGTGACATGGAACATGTGGAAGTTGATGAAATATTAATTGATGGTAAAAGCCAAGGGGATATTGGAGAATTAGTTTTAAAAGATCGTGAAATGTTAGGAGATAGCGGAATAGTTATTGTAAGTTGTACATTGGATCGTGATACAAAAGAAGTGTTAGCTGGCCCTGAGATCTTAACTAGAGGATTTGTTTATGTGAAAGAAAGTAGAGACTTACTAGAAGATTCTGAAGAGATTTGCTTACAAGTAATTAAAGACAATATTGAACCTGAGAGTAAGAAAGTGGATTATACAGCAATTAAAAATTCAGTAAGAGATAAGCTTGGTAAATTTTTATATAAAGAAACGGAAAGCAGACCGATGATTATCACTGTAATTCAAGAAGTGTAAAGTAACTGAAAAGTAACTGATAAAGTTACTTTTTTCTTGTAATTAAATAATAATACAGGGTATAATAAATATATAAAATAGGTAAAGTAGAGTGAGTTGATTAATATGTTAAGGAAAGTAAAGAAATTTCTAACCAAAAGAAGAGTGATGATATTATCCGTATGCTTAGTAGTATTTGTAATGAGCCTAGGGTATGCAGCATTAAGTCAATATATAGAGTTAGATGGAATAGCAAGTATAGATAGAAGTTGGATCGTAAAAGTAACGAATGTAACTAATACAGTAACCAATAGTGCCGAAAGTATCAGTAGTACTTATGTAAGTAATACAGTAACATTGAACTCTAATTTGCCGACTTCAAATTCAACAGTCACATATACCATAACATTAACTAATCAGGGGAATATACCAGCCAAGTTAAGCACAATAGATGCAATAGAAGATGAAAATACGAATATTACTTATGAAATAAGTGGAGTAGTAGAAGGAGTAACACAATTAAATCCAGGAGAGACCAATACAGCAACAGTTACAATCAAATATAAAAGTGGAGCAACTAATATAGGGAATACTGAAAAAAGTATTATGTTAACCTTTAATTATATAGAAAATAGTGGAACTTCAGGAGGAAACTCTGGAAACTCAGAATCTGATGAAGAAAACGTAGTATATTATCTAGGAGATATCGTAGAATATGATGTGGGAACAGGAAAAGAGAAATGGGTAGTAATAACAGCAAATGATAATCAAGCTAATCAAACAATAAAACTGTTACAAGTAGGATCCGTTGGTTCGTGTAGCGATTCTTCCGATTGCAGTACTTTATTTGATGCATATGTAATAGGAAAGACTATGACAGGGAATACATCAGTAGAAGAATATAGCTTACCAAGAGCAGAAGACATAGTTAAATTAATAGGTGCAGAATATGATGGATATTCAACAATAGATGTATCAGACTATTTATATGACTTTTTATCTAATGGAGCAAGTTATTATGTACAAGGATATGGAGGAGGAAGTGGCGAATATGGAGTCATAACTTCAGGAGGAAAAATGGGAATGTCTACTACGTTAGGAGTTAGTAGTACCGAACTTCATGTAGTAGCAGAAGTAGATAAAGATAAACTAGGAAAATATGATAGATATGAGCCAGGAGATCAAGTAACACTAATTAATGGAAGTAAATGGACAGTAACGAAGACAAGTGGAACAGGGAATGCGGTAGTAACGTTAGTAAGTAATACAACAACAGGAAGTGCTATGGCTTTTGATACTACAGGGTCTAATACTTATGATAAATTCAGTAGTACAAATATAGGATATTATATAGAGAATAATTATTTACCAGGATATGCAGGATTATTAGCAGCGTATGGAGCAGATACCAGTTATTTAACGGCAAGACTATTAACCTTAGAAGAATTTAATGATATATATATTAACTCTGGACTTTCGTTTGAGAATATAAAACCAAATGGAAGTTCATGGTTAATGACAAAGGTAGAAGGAACGACAAATAAAGTATATGCGCATAATATGGCGGGAGGATTAGAAATAGAGGAAGCAACAGCAACGAATAGTACAACATTTATGGTAAGGCCAGTAATAACAATATTAAAGAGTAATATAAAGAAAGTATATTTAAAAGATCAAATATTAGAAGATAATGTAGAGCAAGTAGATAGTAGTATAGACTTTAGTCAAATAAGTAGTGCAACCAATGGACAAGGATTATATTATACAAGTACAAATACAGAAGATAATAAAACAACATATTACTATAGAGGAGCAGTAGAGAACAATTATGTAAGTTTTGCAGGATTTTATTGGAGAATAATAAGAATAAATGAAGACGGGAGTGTTAGGTTAATCTATCAAGGAACAAGTGCTAATGCAACAGGGAGTGCAGCCACAATAGGAGATAGTGAATTCAATAGTACTGATAACGATAATGCGTATGTAGGATATATGTATGGAACAGTGGGAAGTAGTACATATGAAGCAACCCATGCAAATATAAATGATAGTACAATAAAAGGAGCACTAGATACATGGTATGAAGAAAACTTACTAGATAATTATGCAACCTACTTAGCAGATGCAGGATTCTGCGGAGATAGGAGCTTGTCTAGTGGGACAGGTATTGGAACCACTGCCACCGATTATGGAGCATACAATAGATTAGTAAATGAATATCAACCACAATTTGCATGCCCGCAAAGTAATGATTTATATACAACAAGTAGTAGTCCAAAAGGAAATAAAGCATTAGATTATCCAATAGGATTAATCACAGCAGATGAAGTAGCATATGCCGGAGGAGTATATAGCGTACCGAATAGTAGTTATTATTTATATACAGGAGCTAATTATTGGACAATGTCCCCTAGGCGCTTCCTTGGTTCTTTCGCTTACGAGTGGCGCGTTAGTTCGGGCGGGAGCTTGGCGGGCGTCAACGTGAACTACAGTTACGGGTCTCGCCCGGTCATCAATCTGAAATCTGGAATAGAGATAACAAGCGGAGATGGAACTATAGGGAATGAGTATATCATAAAAGTAAGTTAAAATAAAACATCTAGAATCTGACAAAACCAGTGGCAAAACCCTTTGCCACTGGCGGGAAGTTAGGTCAAAGTAAATATAGGGTAATGCTATAAAATGTCCCCTAGGAACTTCAACGGGTCGAATGCTAATGAGTGGAACGTTAATTCGGACGGGAACTTGACGGGCAACAACGTGGACAACAGTAACGGGGCTCGCCCTTGGAATTTCTTCAAATTATGGATGAATTTATGACAAGTATATTGTTATGGTGAAATGATTCTTATCGATGCCAGCATTATCCTTGCCATAGGCTAAATAGGAAGTAAGAAGTAAATGTGTTAGTAGTATATAATTTATATTCGAAAGTGCATTTACTTTTCTTTTATATAAGGAGGTATATGCAAGAATTTTTATTACTAAATAAAATTAAAAGTTTAAACATATATGTAGAACGATATATATTTTCTTCCTTTCCTAAGAAAGATATAGGATTAAAAATTAAATTAGAAGAAAATTTATATTCTTTAGTTGAATTAACGATTAAAGCAAATGTTAATAAAGGAAATATTGACAAAAAGTAAAAAAATGCTTGAAAAATTAGAAAAAAGTGAATAAAAGGGTCAATAGTTTCAGTGAACAATATTTGATAAATGAATTAATTATAACGACATCGGTTATATTACTTATCATTGTTGCTGAAAGCTGCACTCCATATATATCTTCGATTGAATCACTTATTTCTCTTGTTGACAATCCTTTTCCATAAAGATTTATTACTTTTTCTTCAATTCCTGTAATGTCTCTTTTATTTTTAGGAACTATTTGTGGTTCAAATTCTGCATTTCTATCTCTTGGTACAGAAAGTTCAAATTCTCCAAACTTACTTTTTACATTCTTGGTTGAATAACCATTTCTATAATTAGTTTTTTCTACTTTGTTATCACTTTTTTCATATCCCATAGATGAATCAAATTCTGCATTCATCATTGTTTGTATTGTATCTTTAAACATATCTTTTAAAGCATCAGCAATATCATTTGCATTTTTTATATCGTAATTTTCTAATATATATTTCACTACTTCATTATTTTTATTTTCTTTCATTTAAAAATCCTTCCTTGGTATATATTTTTATATTACCATAGAAAGGATTTCTACTTTACACAAATTTTTTTACAGACTCATAAAGTTTTATTGTTTTTTAATTCTATTATGAATAATATCTAACATTTGTTTTTTTAATTCTTCGCTTGCATCTTGCCAAATGATTTCTAAAAATACTCCCATTCCAGGAAGTGCTACTTCATCTTGTTCTTTAATAGATTCTTCAATCGCATTTCTTAATGTATCTACATCATCTTCTCTAAAATTATTAATGATATGTCTTCTAATATCAACGTCCATAAAATCATCTCCTTGTATATATTCTTTACACAATATTTGATAATATTCATTGTTTTTTGATATAATTTATTTAGTAAAGAGGGATTAGTATGCAGTTAAGAATAAACAATAAATTATATAAAGTCGAAGTAATAAAAAAACGTACTACTAAAAATACTTATATCAGAGTAAAAGAGGATTTAACTATTTATATTACTACTAATTATTATGTATCCGATAAGAAAATAGTTAAATTATTAGATGAAAGCATTTCATCGATTACTAAAATGATCGAGAAAATGGAACGAAAAAATGAAAAGAAAAAGTATTTTTATTATTTAGGAAATAAATATGATATTGTCTATACTAATAATAAAGATGTTATTTTAGGAGAAAATAAAGCTTTTATTCCTAAAAATATGGATATTGATAAATGGTATAAAAAACAAGCTAGTATTATTTTTAAAGAAAGATTGGATTACAATTATAGTATTTATAATAAAAGAATTCCTTATCCTAGTCTAACGATTAGAAAAATGACTAGTAGATGGGGTGTTTGTAATACTAAATTAAAAAGAGTGACTCTTAATTTAGAACTAATAAAAAAAGAGCCAATTTGCCTAGATTATGTAATCATACATGAATTAACTCACTTTATTTATCAAGATCACTCAAAAAACTTTTGGAATTTGGTTGAAGAAAATTTTCCTTCTTGTAAAAAGGTACGAAAATTAATGAAAGAAGAGTAATTTTATAGTATAATAAAAAATAGGTGGTTAATGTGCTTATAACGAGTTTAGAAAATGAACGTATAAAAAATTATATTAAATTAAAAGATCGAAAGTATCGTAAAAAGACTAATACTTATATTGTAGAAGGTCTTCATTTGGTATTAGAGGCATATAAAAGCGGTAATTTAATTGAACTTATTCTTGAAAAAGATGAAGTATTACCAATTGATGTTCCAACTGTTTATGTTACTAATGAAATAATTAATAAAATATCTAATCTTGATACACCAGTTAATATTTTAGGTCTTTGTAAGATGAGTGATAGTAATGAAATTAAAGGTACTAAAATACTAATGTTAGATGAAGTACAAGATCCAGGAAATTTAGGAACTATCATTAGAAGTAGTGTAGCTTTTGGAGTAGATACTATTGTTTTAGGTAATAATACAGTAGATTTATATAATCCTAAAGTAATACGTGCAACGCAAGGGATGCTATTTTATATTAATATTATTAATAAAGATTTAAAAGAAACAATTAAAGAACTTAAAAGTCTAGAAATTCCTGTTTATGGTACAAAGGTAGAATATGGGGAAGATGTAAGAAATTTCCCTAGTAAAGATAAAAAATCATATGGTTTAGTAGTGGGAAACGAAGGAAATGGTGTCAGTAGTGAAGTATTAGATTTATGTGATAAATATATCTATATTGATATGGATGAGAAAGTAGAAAGTTTAAATGTAAGTGTTGCTACTTCTATAATTTTATATGAATTAAATAGGTGATGGTATGGAGTATGTATATGTAGGTAAGATAGTAAGTACTCATGGTATTAAAGGTGAAATTAAAATAATTAGTGATTTTCCTTTTAAGACTAAGGTATTTAAAATAGATAGTCATATTTATATAGGTAAAACAAAAAAAGAAGAAGTAATTCGTAGTTACCGAAGACATAAAAATTATGATATGATAACTTTAAAAGATTATGATAATATTAATCAAGTACTTACTTTTATGAAGGAAGATGTATATGTTAATAAAGAAGATCTTCATCTTAGTGATTCTGAATATTTAGATTCTGATTTAATAGGTTTATCTTTATATAGTGATACTAAATATTTAGGTACAATTATTGAAGTGTTTTCTCCTTCGCCTAATAATAAAGTGATTAGATTTGAAAAGAGTGGTAAAAATTACCTTGTTCCTTATGTTAAAAATTTTATAAAAGAGATAGATTTCATGAATAAAAAAGTGGTATTATATTCTATGGAAGGGGTGTTAGAATGCGTATAGATATTTTAACGTTATTCCCTTTAATGTTTGAAGGATTCTTAACAGAATCAATTATTAAACGAGCCATTGAAAAAGAAAAAGTAACGATCAATATTATTAATTTTAGAGATTATTCGCTTGATCCTCATCATAAAGTAGATGATACTCCTTATGGTGGAGGTAGTGGTATGGTTCTTACTCCTCAACCAATTATGGATGCAGTAGATGATCTAAAAACAGAGGATGCTAAAGTTATTTTGTTAACTCCTGATGGAATAAAATATACACAACAGATGGCATATTCCTTAAGTAATTGCAAACATTTAATTATTATTTGTGGTCATTATGAAGGATTTGATGAGCGAATTCGAAGTATTGTCGATATGGAAATAAGTATCGGTGACTATGTCTTAACTGGTGGAGAATTACCTAGCATGGTAATAACAGATTCCATTGTAAGACTGATCGATGGTGTCATAGATAAAGAATCACACTTAAATGATTCATTTAATGATAATTTACTTGATTATCCTACCTATACTAAACCTAGAGTATATAGAGGTATGGAAGTACCTAGTGTATTATTAAATGGAAATCATAAGGAAATAGAAGAATATCGAAAAAGTGAAGCTTTAAAAAGGACAATGGAAAGACGTCCTGATTTATTAGAAAAATAAAAGAGGTGGTTTTATGGGAAAAGAACAAAGATTTTTGGTTGTCAAAACAAATGATTCCAAAGAAATAAAGTATTTTGAATATGATAAAATATCTGGATATAACATAAAACCGAATCCTAATTTAAAGTTCCAAGATGCAATTAATGTAAATAAAATGATTTTAATTAATCCATCATTAATTGAAAAAATGGTAGATAAAAAGGTTAAAAGAAGATTTGATTATTTGATTAATTTACTATCTGTTGTATACGAAAATGATGATGAAACAGGGGATGGATTAGAACTTGCATTAAATGAAGCTGAAAAGTTTCGTATGGAATTAATAAATAAATATAAACAGTATATTAATGAAGAAAAATATCAATTATTAATGAAAAAAATAGCTATTTTAGAGGATGAATTATATTTACGTATGCAATTTGTTATGAATAAGACTAATTTATTAGAAAAAGAAGAGGTAAAAGAAGGAAAAACTAGATAATTAGTAAGTTTTTACTTGTCATATTGATAAATTTATAGTATAATCAAAAAGTCATTAAGACATATGCTGTTGATCCGCTGTAAATATTTATATGATCACCATAAAGATGGAAGGAGAGATATCATGAACGTAATTGATAAGATTACAGAAAAACAAATGAATCCTAATGTACCAGAATTTAGAGTTGGAGATACAGTTAGGGTTGACGTTAAAATCGTCGAAGGAAAAAGAGAAAGAATCCAAGCATTCGAAGGAATTGTTATAGCTCGTAAAGGAGGAGGAATTTCTGAAACATTTACTGTAAGAAAAGTATCTTATGGTGTTGGAGTAGAAAGAATATTCCCATTACATTCACCAAAAATTGCTAATATTACAGTTGTTAAGAAAGGAAAAGTTAGACGTGCTAAATTAACATTCTTAAGAAATGTAGTTGGTCAATTTAAAATTAAAGAAAGAGGACAAAAATAAGACTACATCAGTCTTATTTTTTAATATAATTATGGAAAAAATGGAAGATATAAAGGAAGTAGAAGAATTAGTGAATAATAGTAAAAAAGGAAATCCTTTTTTAAGATTTATTAAGGAAATATATCCTTATGTTATAATCGTTGTAGTAGTTTTATTTGTTAAAACATATGTCATAGCACCTATTCAAGTTAATGGAATATCCATGGATAGTACTTTAAAAGATGGAGATATTATGTTACTTAATAAATTACAATATAAAAGGTATGGGGTAAAACGTGGAGATATTGTTGTTATTAAGAATAGAGGTTCACATATTATAAAAAGAATTATTGGACTTCCTGGTGACAATATTAAGGTAGAAGATAATATTTTATATATTAATGGCAAAGAATATAAAGAAGATTATTTAGATAAAGGAACCGTTACCAATGATTTTTCTTTAGAAGAGTTATTTGATACTGATAAAGTACCAGAAGGTACATATTTTGTAATGGGAGATAATAGAGATGATTCTCTAGATAGTAGGATTTATCGAGGAAGATGACATAGAAGGTATTGCTAGTATTACTATTTTTCCTTTTAATAGATTAGGTAGTAAAAAATAATTTAAAGGGACTTTTTAGTCTTTTTTTTAATGTTATAAAATGATAGAATAAAATTATATATGATGGGATGTGGAGAAAATGGAAAAACAAAGCAATTTAATTCATGCTGGCAAGAAAAAAAATGCTTCATTAATACCCAGGGAGGTAAGCATTGATTTGTTAGAATCCATTGCTATCTTTTTAGTAGTTATGTATCATAGCACAATTTATTCCAGTAATTTTATTATCGATTCCTCTGCTTCAACTTATGTTAATTATTTATTTCGAACTTTGTTATCTCCTTGTGTAGCATTGTTTTTCTTTGCTAATGGATATTTATTGTTTTCAAGAGAGTTTAATCTGAAAAAACACATTTATAAAATAATACGACTTATCCTTTTATGTGTCATTTGGGGAATAGTGAAAACTTTTATTTTTATGTTTGTTTATGATGAAATATTGACTCCTTTAGAATTTTTAAAAACTTTGTGGTTTTTTAAAGATGGTTGGATTAATTCGTTGTGGTTTTTAGGTGCATTAGTAGGAGTTTATCTTGTATTTCCTATTTTAAAATGTACTTATGATAATAACAAAAAGATATTTTTTTATTTTATTATTATTTGTTTGATTCTTACTTTTGGTAATGTAGTAATCAATGAAATAGGAACTATTTTTTCTGCATTGATATTAGGTAAAAATATAATTTTTGACGAAGTAAATTTTTTTAATATATTTAATCCTTTGAGAATGATAAGAGGATATGTTTTAGTTTATTTTTGCCTAGGAGGCTATTTTTATCAATTAAAGGAAAGTATTTTAAAAATTAAACTATGGAAACGAAACTTAATAGCTATTGTTATTATGGTTATTAGTTGTGTGTGTTTAATGGGGATAGGTATTTTATATTCTAAAATTACAGGCGAAATTTGGGATGTAGTATGGAATGGGTATGATACTATTTTTACTTTTATAAATACAATATGCATTTATGTTCTTTGTTTAAATTTAAATAAAGATGTTTATTTTATTCGCCTTATCTCTTGTAATACATTAGGAATTTATTTTCTTCATGAAATATTTATAGAAATTACTAGAAATACAATTATGGAAAATAGTCTTTGGTGTAATCCTTTATTTAATATAGTTTACAGTGTTTTTCTTATTTTACTATGTTTACTTCTTTGCATAATAATAAAAAAAATCCCTATTATTAAAAAACTAGTTAGTTAAATATATTGTAAGATATTTAGTGGTAAAAAATATAAAGATTTATTATTACATAAAAAATTTCTTTATGACCTTTAAACTATTAAAATCTACTTTATGATATAATAATCAAGAAACGAAAAAAGGAAGTGTTATAAATGAACGATGAAATGTTTAATAAAACAAGTATCAATTGCTTAATACCAATTTATTTAACCCTTCCAAGAAATCCTTATAAATAAAGGGATTGCGAGCATATAGTTCTTACACGTTTTTTCAAAAAAACAGTAAAAAATAATAAAAAGCAATTAAAAATAGATAAAAATTAGGTATTTGTTTTTAGTTGATACCGCAAGGTTAACCCTATAATACTTTGACGAGAAAGGAGATGACAAATGTATGTTAAATGAACAAAATAACTTATTAATTTATAAAGACAAAAGTGGGAATATAGTAGTTGATGCAATATATAAAGATGAAACTTTATGGCTCACTCAAAAAGGGATGGCTAAAGTTTTCGATTGTAGTGTGGATAATATATCATTGCATTTGAAAAATATTTTTAAAGAGAAAGAACTGAATGAAAATTCAGTTCTCGAGGAAACCTCGATAACTGCCTCTGATGGAAAAAAATATAAAACCAAAATATATAATCTAGACGCAATAATTGCAGTTGGGTATCGTGTTAATTTTAAAAAAGCAACGGAATTTAGAATATGGGCAACTAAAATATTAAAAGAGTATATGATTAAAGGTTTTGCATTAAATGATGAGCGATTTATTAGAGGAAATAAGTACGATGCAAAATATTTTGATGAATTATTAGAACGAATTAAAACTATTAGAGTAAGTGAAAGAATGTCTTACCCAAAAATTACTGATTTGTTTATTGCAACATTAGCAGATTATAATCCTAAGAGTGAAGAAGCTTATACTTTTTTTAAAATTGTTCAAAACAAACTTCATTATGCAATAACTGGCCACACCGCAGCAGAGCTTATTTATAGTAGAGCAAATCATCAAACAGAACATATGGGGCTTACAAATTGGCTAAGTTGTACCAAATGACACGAAACGAAAAAATAGTAAAATTACTTTATTTTAAAGGTAAATTTGACAATAAACATATTATGCTAAATGAATTCAAAAGTAGAGAGAATGATGGTAACTTTACTATTATAGTATCAATTATTAAATATGGGAGGAAAAACAATGGACGAACATGGCAATATAATTATTTATAAAGATAAAAATGGTAATGATAATATAGAAGTTAAATTGCAAGATGATACTGTTTGGTTAAATCAAGAACAATTAGTAAAATTATATAATTCAAGTAAATCCAATATATCAGAACATATAAAGCATATATTTGAAGAAGGAGAATTAGATGAATTAACAACTGTTCGGAAATTCCGAACAGTTGCCTCAAACGGAAAAACATACAATATGAATTACTATAATCTTGATATGATTGTAGCTATAGGGTTTAGGGTGAAATCTAATATTGGTACAAATTTTAGAAAATGGGCAAATGAGAGATTAACAGAATATATGATAAAAGGCTTTACTATGAACGATGACTTATTAAAAAGAGCTGGTGGTGGATTATATTTTGATGAATTACTTGCAAGAATTCGAGATATTAGATCATCTGAAAAAGTTTTTTGGAGAAAAATATTGGATATATATGCGACTTCTATTGACTATGATCCTAAGTCAAAAACAACTTACAAAATATATTATACGAGGAGAGCTGAGTATGAATTATTACCATATGACATCATTGGATAGATTAAACTCAATTAGTAAAATTGGTTTAACACCAAGAAATGAAGATAATAGTAAGTTGATTAATGATAAAAAAAACAAAGTTTTTTTCTCGGAAGGATTTGAAGGTGCTATTGCTTTATTTGTTGATTTTGAGATTGTGTACGAGAATATTAAATGTGGTGAAATGAAACCTACAAATAAAGAAATAGAAGAAAAGGTGCTAAAATCAAAAAATCTATCTGAATTTCTTGGAGAAGGAGTTTATTTGCAATTTGATGGTACCAATATAAAAAACGAAAGAAATTTTGAAAATGGATGTACTAGTAAAGTTGTTCCTCCAGAAAAGTTGTATGTTAGTATATTGAAAAGTAA
>CALVKH010000022.1 GCA_944332575.1 uncultured Bacilli bacterium
AGATTATGGGGGAGCGATTTGGAAGATATTCTAAATATATTATTCAAGATCGTGCTATTCCAGATGTAAGAGATGGTCTTAAGCCTGTTCAAAGAAGAATTTTGTTTGGAATGTATAAAGATAAAAATACTTATGATAAGCCATATCGTAAAAGTGCTAAGACCGTAGGAAATGTAATGGGTAATTACCATCCACATGGTGACTCTAGTATTTATGATGCTATGGTTAGAATGAGTCAATGGTGGAAACAAAATACTCCATATATTGATATGCATGGTAATAATGGTTCCATGGATGGAGATAGCCCTGCAGCTATGCGTTATACCGAAGCACGTCTTGCTAAAATAAGTAATGAATTATTAAAAGATTTAGATCGAAATACAGTAGAAATGGCTCCTAATTTTGATGATACAGAATTAGAACCAACGGTACTTCCAGCTAAATTTCCTAATTTATTAGTTAATGGTACTACTGGTATTTCCGCAGGATATGCGACTAATATTCCGCCTCATAATTTAGGAGAAGTAATAGATGCTACTATAAAAAGAATTGAGAGTCCTAATTCGAGGTTAGAGACTATTATGGATATCGTGCAAGGACCGGACTTTCCTACGGGAGGAATTGTATGTGGACTGGATGGAATCAAAAAAGCCTATACTAATGGTCGCGGTCGAGTAGTTATTAAATGTCGTACTAATTTTGAAGAAGGAAAAGGTAAGTTAGCATTAGTGATTACTGAGATTCCATTTGAAGTTAATAAAGCACAACTAGTTCGTCGTATTGATGAAATCCGTTTAGATAAAAAAATAGATGGCATCATCGAAGTAAGAGATGAATCGGATAAAGATGGTCTTCGTATTTGTATTGATTTAAAGAAAGACTGCAATAAAGAGATGGTGTTAAACTATTTATTAAAGAATACTGATATGCAAATATCCTATAACTTTAATATGATTGCCATTGTTAATAGAAGGCCAAAACAATTAGGACTATTAGAAATATTAGATGCTTATATCGTTCATCAAAAGGAAGTAATTCTTCGTAGAACCAAGTTTGATTTGGAACACGCAAAATCAAGACTTCATATTGTAGAAGGATTAATCAAATGTATTTCTATATTAGATGAAGTAATTAAAGTAATTAGAGCTAGTAAAAACAAAACAGATGCTAGAGATAATTTAGTTAGTGAATTTGCGTTTACGGAAGCTCAAGCAGAGGCTATTATTACTTTACAACTATATCGTTTAACGAATACGGATGTAACATTACTAGAGGAAGAGTTAAAGAATTTAAATATTTTAGTAATGGGATTGCAAAAAATTCTTTATAATGAAGAAGTATTAAAAAATGTTATGAAAGAAGAACTAAGAAAAATAAAGAAAGAATATGCAACTCCTAGAAAAACAACGATTGAAGAAGAAATAGAAGATATTAAAATCGATACTACAGAAATGATTTCTAAAGAAGATGTCATTGTTTGTGTAACTAAAGATGGATATGTAAAAAGAACATCTTTAAGAAGTTATCAATCATCTAATCCTAGTGAAGTAACATTAAAAGATAATGATTATGTTTTAGGATTATATGAATTAAATACCTTAGATACTATTTTAATGTTTACTAATTTAGGTAATTATTTATATGTTCCTGTTCATAATTTACCAGTATGTTTATGGAAAGATCTAGGGAAACATATTAGTAATATTATTAAACTTGACAGTGATGAGAAAATAGTATCCGTAATACCGGTAACTAATTTTGAACAAAATATTGATGTAGTCATTGCTACTAAAAATGGTATGATTAAAAGAACTTCGCTAAAAGAATTTAAATCAGTAAGATATTCTAAGCCATTAACAGCTATTAAGTTAAAAGGTGATGATGAAGTTATTACAGCATTTGTTTCACTATATAATGATATTTTTATAGCAACTAATAAGTCATATGGATTATGGTTTGATATTAATGATATTCCAATAGTAGGAATTAGAACTAGTGGAGTAAAATCTATTAATTTGAAAGATGATTATGTAGTATCTGTATCTAACTTTAATAAAGATGAAGTAGAATATCTAACAATTATTACGGATAGGGCAACAGCTAAACGAGTTAAGATGTCTGAATTTGAAAAAACGTCACGTGCTAAGAGAGGTTTATTGTTGTTAAGAGAAGTTAAAACTAATCCATATCGAACAATTACAGCATTAACATTACCATCAAAAGAATTCATAGGATTAAGAAATGGTAATATTCATATGATAAAATTAACAGAAATCGCTATCATGGATCGTTATTCAACTGGGTCAATTATATCTAAAGAAAAAATTAATGAGGTGTTTGTTAATACAGAATTAATAGAGAGAAAAGATTTGACTTATGATTCTGATATTAAAGAGAATAAACAACAAACAAAAGTGTCATTAAAAGAAATAGATGATAGACTAATGACAATAGATGATTTTATTGATATTGATGAATAAAACTAATCAATAACTTAAAAAATACATTCACAATGAATGTATTTTTTTATGCTAGCTCTTTAAATACTTTTTTATCAAAGACATGTTGATTCGTTTCTAATTCTTCTAATTCAGGAGTAGTGATTAAAAAGAAAGTATATTCTAATGTATCGGTTCCATCTGTTAATACTGGGTCATCCCAAGTTAAATCTAGGTGATACCATTTATTATCTAAATATACGGCATTCCAAATATGATTTTCACTTACTACTTTAAAATTAGGAATATTATATTTATTTAAGAAGATAGCCATAGCATCGGCATATCCACCACATAAACCATAATGTTCAATTAATACTCCATAGGCGGTATTAGATTCATACTTGATAATATTACGATCGGCTCTATCTTTATCATATTTAGTATTATTGATAATATAATTATGAACTATTTTAATAATCTCTTTTGGATCTGTTTCATCTTTTATTTCATTTTCGATTATTTCATCAACAACTTCATTGATTTCTTCTATTTTTTCGTCATCATAAGTTTTTTGTATTTTTAATGTCACACGTTTTAGCGTATCATATTCCGTTTTGATAGTGGTGAAGCTATTGTAGGGATGTACAAAACTATTGATATTAGATAGGGTAGTTTGATCACCTGCTAAGTATAAAACGTCGTCAATACAACTTGGATAAGTTTTAGAACAATAAAAAGTAAATTCATCTACCCCAGAATTTATAATGGTATAATACATATCCATTAAGTCTTCCATAGAAGTAGCCTTAAAGTTATCCGTTGTAGAAACATAGGATAAATTATAATCTCTAAAATATTTATTTTTAGTTTCAATAGATACTTCTTTATCAATAGAAGTAAAGTTTTCCATTAAAAAGATAACAATATCTTCCCGATATAAATAAGTGCATCCAACTAATAAAATTAACAAAACAAAAACTAAAACTCGCTTCATATCTTCACCTTAACTATATTCTAACATAAAAAAAAGAGTAATTAAAGAATTACTCCATATTATTTTTCATTTTTGTTAATCTTGATTTTTGTCTTGCTGCTTTATTCTTGTGAATTAAACCACTTTTAACAGCTTTATCAATTCTTTTGATTGCTATATTTAATTTATCGTCTACTACTTCTTTATTTCCAGCTTTTACTTCTTTTTCTAATTTTTTAACTGCAGTTTTTACACTAGAAGTTTTTACAGTATTAGCTTCACTTTTTTTTGCACTAGTTATCACTCTTTTTTTAGCGCTTTTAATATTTGGCATTTTATCACCTCGCTTTTTTGACTAAATATATTCTAACAAAAAAAGATATAAAATACAACAAAAACTTGAACTTTTTACTATTCTAGGTTTACATATTTTGAAATAATTGATAAAATCATACTAGAGTAGAATAGTAAGGGTTGATATTATGTCTTTAGATAATAATAAAAATTTATATGATGATGATATTAGTAAAACACAACAATTGGAGTTAGATCGTTATCAAAAATATTTAAAAAGTATAAAAAAGTATGATCCTTTAGATGAGGAGGAATACTTATACCTTACTAATGAAATGAATCATTTGATTACTAATAATGATAAATTATCAGATATTGAAGTATTAGAATTAACTAAGAAATTAGAAAAAATTGATAATACCAAGGATTATACTGTTGAATTGTTAGAACTTACGAAAGAGATAAAAAAAATAACTTCACCAGTTAAAAAAACGAATAGAAAACAATATAAAGCTGATATTCCCAAAGTAGATAAAAAAGAAAATCCTAAGAAAGAACAAATAAAACCTCTTACGTCAACTTCAATTTTACCTAAAATAAATAATAGTAAGAAAAAAGAAGAAAAAATAGTAAAACAAGAGGATAAAAAGAGCGAAGAAGTAAAAAAAACTGTTTCTAAAGAGGTATCCAAAGATAATCGCTTAACTTTTAAAGATTTGATAGATAAGAATAATAAAAATAATAGTGTTGATCATTTTAATACCGAAAAAATTAATAAAATCAGAGTAGAAATAAGTAAGAAGGAAATAAATAAGAAAAAGAAGAAAAGTAAGAAAGTAGAAAAGATAGTATGGTCTATTATCTTTGGTTGTTCTTTATGTGTGTTTGTTTTTCTTATATTACGTTATATCAAGTGGGAGTTTGAAAATAGGGCAATTGAAGATCAGATTTCTGATATCTATGCTTTAGCTAGTGTAGAAGAAACTGTTAATGAAGGGGCTATTACTAATGTAAGTGATTTACCAGTAACAGAAGAGGAGGAACCGACCGATGAAGTTGTTTCTGTTCCTAGTGATTATTGGTATTATATGTCTATGTCTTTATTAGATGTTAATTTTGATGAATTAAAAAAGAAAAATGATGAGACAGCAGGTTGGATTCAAGTAGCAGGGACTAATATTAACTATCCTTATGTTCATACTAGTAATAATGATTATTATTTAACGCATTCTTTTGATAAAAGTTATAATAGTGCAGGATGGGTATATTTAGATTATCGAAATGATCCAAATGAATTCGGAAGAAATAATATTTTATATGCTCATTCTAGACTTGATAATACCATGTTTGGCAGCTTACGAGGTGTTATTTCTCCTTCTTGGTATAATAACTCTAATAATCATGTTGTAAAAATATCAACTCCAACCTATAATTCTATATGGCAAGTATTTAGTGTTTATACTATTGAACCAGAATCTTATTACATTAGAACTAAATTCACTGATACAGAGTTTTCTAAATTTCTAAATACTATTACATCTCGAAGCGTTTATGATTTTGGAGTAACACCTTCTATTGAAGATAAGGTATTAACATTATCATCTTGTTATTATGAAAATAAAAGAGTAGTATTACATGCTAAATTAATTAGGTTAGAAGAAAAATAGAAATATTTTTCTTTTTTTCATAAATAAATTTAATTGGTGTAAACTATAAACGGTGAATTATATGAGTGAAATAGATTTAAAAAACTATAAAATAAGAACGGATTTAATTGTTGAAAGTATTGGTAGTAGTGATATAGAAGGAATTACTAAAAGAGAAAAAACAATGGATGATATTAGTGTTACTGATATTATTGCTAACCAAGATATTAAAGAATTAAATAAAAAGCGTGGTCGATATATTACTATTAGTTTTAAAGATATTACTGATACTTCTAATAGGAAAAAAGTAGAAGAGGTTGTAGTTAAGGAGTTATCCAATTTATTACAATTTATGAATATAGATAATAATAAAAGTTGTTTAGTAATTGGACTTGGTAATTACAAATCAACTCCGGATTCACTAGGACCTAAAGTGGTAAATGAATTAGTGGTTACTAGACATCTTTATTTACTTGATGGAGTAAATGTAGAAAAAGGTTACAGAAATGTTTCAGGATTTGTTCCAGGGGTTATGGGAAATACTGGTATTGAAGCGAAAGATATTATTGTGGGTCTTGTGAAAGAAATAAAACCTGACTTTGTAATTGTTGTTGATGCACTAGCGTCTTCTGCTATAGAAAGAGTGAATAAAACAATTCAAATTACGAATACTGGAATTCATCCTGGTAGTGGAGTAGGTAATACTAGAATGGAAATATCCGGTACTACTATAGGTGTACCTGTTATTGCCATAGGAATACCAACGGTAGTAGATGCTGTAACGATTGTTAGTGATACTCTAAAATATTTATTAAAGAAATTTAGTTATAGTAAGGAAAATATTAATAATCATGCTAATAAATTAAAACCTGTTCATAGTATTAATTATTTAGAAAAAGAAGTAAAAGAATTACCGGCGGAAGATAAAGAGAAAATTCTAGGTTTTTTAGGTAATTTAGAAGATGAAGAAATGCATCAATTAATGGATGAAGTATTATCACCTATAGGATATAATATGATGGTAACTCCTAAAGAAGTGGATTTTGTGATTGATAAATTAAGTTTGTTATTATCTACATCTATTAATAAAGTATTACATCCAAAAATGAATTAATTTATACGTAATTTGACACTATTTAGTATTTATTTCATTGACACCTAGTATTTTGAATAATACAATTAAACTAGATTTACTAGGAAGAAGGATGAAGTATATTGGAGAATGTTTTAGCTAAAGAAATTAATCATATAAATAATCAAGAAGAAATTAATGAAATAGAAATAAGTATGTATTCCAAGTTAATTAAAAGAAATAAGTTTGTTAATGATGATGAAAAAATTGCTAAGGAATTATATGATCAATTAATAGATAATAAAGAGGATAAAAATAGTAATAAAGTAGAAGCTTAATGAATAAGCTTTTTTCTTTAGTTATAAAACGACAATATTATCACTTTTAATAAATATAATTAAATAAGAAGGTGATAATATGAGTAAGAAAAAAGATAAGAAAAAAAGCTTGCTTAAAAAAGTAAAAATCTTTTTTCTTGTTTTTATTGCTATGATATCTTTTGTATATACTATCAAATTTTTAGATCAAGTTAATTTACAAGTAGATGATTTATTTTTAGAAACTTTAGTTTCTAAATCTAATAATTTAAAAGGAGAAGGTATCAGTAGTAATATTGTGAATTATGTTATCGATTTAGAATTCTTAAATCCTGTTAATTTGTTAAAAAATAATTATCGAGGTTTAGTTAAAGAGAGTCCTACCATAGATGAAAATAAGGAAGTAGTGGCAACGGATCCAGTGGTAAAGGAAGACGATGATAAAGAGGATCCAAAAGATGATACTGATAAAAATGATTCTTCTCCTATTGTGTATATATTTAATACTCATCAAAGTGAAGAGTATGCTTCCAAAAATTTATCTGCTCATAATATTAAACCAACGGTTTTATTAGCTAGCTATATGTTACAAGAAAAGTTAGAAAAAGAAGGAATTAATTCTATTGTAGAGGAAAGTGATATTTTAGAATTACTTCGTATCAATAATTGGAATTATGCTAGTAGTTATAAAATTACTAAAATGTTAATGGCACAGGCGAAAGAAGATAATCCTTCCCTTATTTATTTTATTGATTTACATCGTGATTCTGTATCACGTGATAAAACTACTATTACAATTAATGGTAAAACTTATGCTAAAGTTTTATTCCTTCTAGGACTAGAAAATCCTAATCATGAAGAAAGTAAAAAAGTAATATCTAGGCTAAATGAGATAATAAGTAGTAAATATCCTGGACTTAGTAAAGGAATATATGAAAAAGGTGGAGCAGGAGTAGATGGAGTATACAATCAAGATTTTTCTAGTCGTTGTATTTTAATAGAAGTTGGAGGAGTAGATAATACTATTGATGAAGTTTCTAATACTATTGATGCTATTACTTATATGCTAACTACTTACATAGGTGAACAAAATGAATAAATTTGGTAAGGTATTGTTATTAGCCATAGTAATTATTTTTCTAGTAATGTTTTTTACCTCTAGTAGTGGGTATTATGAATATGAATTAAATAGGAAAGCTACTCTTACTCAGGAAGCTATTGATGAATTTGAAAAAGATATTGAAGAAGGAAAAGAAATCGATATTAATGATTATTTAGTTGAAGATAAAAAAGATTATAGTAATACTTTTTCTGATATAGGATTAAAGATATCTAATAAAATAGGTGAAATATTTAAAGAAGGAGTTAAGTTAATTTTTAATTCCGTTGGTAATTTAGTAGATGATTAAATTGGAATCATATGTTATAATATATTTATCATTGGATAGAAGGAGTATAACATATGAAATGTCAAAGATGTAATAAAGAAATAAAAGAAGGGGAATTATTTTGTAATTATTGCGGAGCTAAGGTTGCAAAAGATAATATAGAGGATACTAAAACTATTAGTAGAGTAGATAAGAAAAGATTAGAGGATGATAGTGATATTTTTTATCAACCAGGGTTAGAAAAAAAGTCACATAGTGTTAATATATTTTTAATTATAATTATTTTAGCATTAATAGGTGGTATCGTTTATTTGCTTTATTTTAATGAAGATCAAAAAGATAGTGAAGATACTACAGAAGAAGAGAGTTATATTGAAGTTTTATACAATGATTTTGTAATAGAAACTAATAGTAATATTGCTTATGAGTATAAAGATAATAAATTATTTTTAACTGGTAATAAACTTAATGGAGTAATCTACACTATAGAAGAGGAATACAGTTATATTATCAGTAATTTTGACGAATTGACTTTAAAGTGGAACGAATTAGGTATTAAAGTAGATTCCTTTAATGAATTGAATTCTTCTATTTATGAAATGGTTGGATCTAGTGATTTAGGATACTTTGTTATATATTTGCTAAATATTGATAACACCACTGTAGTTTTAGAGTTTAATTTTACATCTTTAAGTGTATTTGACGAGATGGAAGATGAAATATTAAAAATAGTTAAAAGTATTAAAGTATCTACACATTCAGCAGTAAATAATTTTGTTTATCCAGAATTTAATTTAGAGCCATTTGGTAGTCAGTAGAAAAAGTTTAGACTTTTTCTTTTTTATTTGCTACAATGATATAGGATGGTGAATGACATGAAAGTTACAATTTTGGGAACAGGTGCTTATGGACTGGCATTATCATTAATGTTTAATCGTAACATCGATAATATTGTTTTATGGACAAAATTTAAAGAAGAAAAGGAAATGATAGAAAAAAATCAAGGAAATCCTAAAATACTACCTAATATAACAATACCTAGTAATATTAAAATAACCAACGATTTAGATGATGCTATTCAAGATGCTACTTTAATAGTAATAGCAGTTCCAACGGCATTTGTGGATGACATTAGTTTGGAGTTATCTAGTAAAATAAATAGTAATCAACATATTTGTGTGGCTTCTAAAGGAATAGAAAGAGATAGTTGTACTTTTGTTCATGATATCGTATTGCGACATATTAAAACGGATAATTTGGCAATTATATCAGGACCTTCTTTTGCTACTGATATAGCTAATATGAATCCCGTTGGCTTAAGTCTTGCTACTAATAATTCTGAAACAGAAGCAGTGATTAAAGCTACGTTACAAAATGATTTATTAAAATTACGTACAACGGATGATATTATAGGAGTAGAAATATGTGGATCAATTAAAAATGTTATTGCTATTGCCGCTGGTATGATTAGTGGAATGGGATATCCTGAATCTACGCAAGCTATGTTTATTACTGAGTCTCTTCATGATATTCGTTCCCTTATTGATGCCTTAGGAGGTAAGAAAAACACTATTTTATCTTTTGCAGGATTTGGTGATTTACTGTTAACAGCCACTAGTACGAAAAGTAGAAATTTTAAATTAGGATATTTAATTGGTAATAATACTTCCAAAGATAAGATTGATGAATATATAAATACTACTACTATTGAGGGATTATATACATTAAAGTCAATTCATAAATTATTAAGAAATAAGGAAGTAGATATGCCTATTATTAATTTAATTTATGATATCATTTATAATGGTGCAAATCCTTTAGAATTAATTACTTTCTTGATTGAAAAGAAATAGTATAAATTATTTGTTTTATTCTCATAATATGTTTGGAGGGAAATATATTATGAATAATAAAGAGTTTTTAAAAAGTATTGATGAAGTTGTAAATATGGGATATCATAGTTGCAATAAGTTGCTTGAAGATTTAGAAGGCAAAGATAATAAGATAATTAGTATGATAGAAGAAATGAAAAAGAAGTATTGTTCTTTTCAAAAAGATACTAAGAAGTTAGATAAAAAATATAAAACAGAGTTAGAAGATTTAGGATTTATGGCTAAAATGGGTTCCTCTATGGAAATGAAAATGGAAGTTATGAAAGATAATAGTGATAGTAAAATTGCGGATATGTTAATAAGAGGAAATACTATGGGAGTAGTAGAAATAGAAAAAGGAATCCATAAATATGAAGAGAAAGCGGATAAAGATGTTTTAAAATTAGCAAAAGAAGTTTTGATATTTCAAAAAGAAAATATTGAAAACCTAAAAGAATATTTATAGTATTCTTTTTTTTCATAAAATTTTCACAGAATATTTGCGTAGACTTCACATTCGTTTTATATACTTAAAACATGAAAGGAAGGTGATGTATTATAAGTAGGTAGTACAATGAAAATTGTATACAACTAAAATTTATATATAATGCGATTTTGATCACTACACTCCTTATTTCTTGCAACTTCTACACTAAATAAAAACTTACAAAATCGTAGATTATATAATTATGACGAACTAAAAAATAAAGCCGCTATAGTTCAATTACATTTTGCTTACTATTAAAAAATAAATTTTATAAACGTTAAGAAAAAGAGACTAAAACGTCTCTTTTTTGATCATATTAATAATGGTGATAAAATGAAAATATTAATTACAGGTTCATCTTCTGGTATTGCTTTTTTAACAGGGATTACTTTATCTAGTAGAGGGCACTTTGTTTACATGACTACTCATACTAATGAAGAAGCACATAACTTAAAAGAAAAAGTAGATGCTCTTGGATTAAAAATTATGGTTTTTAAATTAGATATTACGGATAATGAAGATAGAAAAATATTAAATACTTTAGATATTGATGTATTAATTAATAATGCTGGGATAGGAGTAGGTGGTTCGGTTTTAGATTTAGATATTAGTGATATTAGAAAAAATTTTGAAGTTAATTATTTTTCCTCTTATGATATTGTAAGACGAGTAGGGAATAGAATGATTAAAAATAATAAAGAAGGAAAGATAATCATTATCTCTTCTTTAGCAGGAATTTTTCCTATTCAATTTTTAGGAAGCTATTGTTCTAGTAAGGCTGCTATCAGTAGTATGGCTACCTCTTTAAGAAAAGAATTAAAAACTTTAAAGTCCAAAGTGAAGGTTGTATTGATTGAACCTGGTGCATATAAGACTGGTTTTAATCAAGTAATGATCGATGAAGTTGATAAAAATATTACGAAAGATTCGGTATTTTATCATTATAAAAATAAAATATATAAAGATTTAAATAAAATGTTTCAAATAAGCGAAAAAAAGAAAGTGGATTCCATAGTAGTAAAAATAATTGAAGCAGCAGAAAGCAGTAATCCTAAATATAAGTATAGGGCACCATTATTACAAAGAATATTAACAAAAATTTATTTGATTTTTGCAAAATAATATTTTCTTCTTTAGTAGTTCATGTTATACTAGAATTAGTATAATAGAGGTGCAAAGATGAAGAGGAAAAAACTTAAAAAAATATGGATTATCATAGCAGTAGTATTAGTCGCTGTATTAGCTTATCCTTGTTTTGTAACAGTTCAAATAGTTACTCATGGTTATGGAATAGGATCAGTGTTTAAAATAGTTACTACTGGGATAAAAGATCAAGTACTAGAGAGTAGTTACAGTAAGACTTTGGAAGAAGCATTAAAAAATAGTGATTTTGACAAAGAAAATGTGGATAACTATTTAACCATCGAATATCATGAAAAAAAGAATTTTATCAAAAGAATTAATAATTTAATAAGTAAGGGATATAGTGAATCTGATATTAATTTAATTAATGAAAAAATAAGTGATACTGTAGTAGAGGAATTATATGATCATGAATTAATTAAAGATATAGCTAACTATTTAGAATTTGATTATTTTAAAAGTGAAAATTTATTTCGTTATATAGATTATTACTACGGGGATTATGAAGAAGCGGTATTGTATGTAAATATTGGTTTAGATAAAGAGTTTTATGAAGATGCTAATATTGTAACGGAATTTAGTACAACGGTTTTGGCTAATAAATATAATAAGTTAGACGAAACATTTGAGCCAAATAATATCACTCAAATTAAATCTAGTTGTTCTGTTGGGGATGAGTATTTATCTAAAGAAGCGCAAGTGGCATTTGAAGATATGTGTGATGCTGCATTAAATGACGATATGCATATTTTAGCTAATTCTGCCTATCGTAGCTATGAAAATCAACAGGAAGTTTATGATACCTATTTTAATTTATATGGACAAAATTATGTGGATAATTATGTAGCATTACCAGGATATTCTGAACATCAAACAGGTCTTGCTTTAGATGTAAAAGCTAGAGATTATAATACTTTTAGAAATTCTCCTGAATATGAATGGATGCTGGAAAATTCTTATAAATATGGATTCATTCTAAGATATCCAGCTGATAAACAAGATATTACAGGATATAAGAATGAAGCATGGCATTTTAGATATGTAGGAAAAGAAATTGCTAAATACATTTATGAAAATGATATTACTTATGATGAATATTATGCAATCTTTTTAGATAAATAATGATAGCAAATCGACTAATTGTCGATTTTTTTTATTTTAAAGAATAAATTTGGTATTTTTAGGCAAAATATTAAAGAAGATTACAAGGAGGTGCTATGTCTAAAGTACTAATAAAAAAATGTAGTATATATATACTATCGGTTATTTTTACCATGATTATTGCCTTATCTATTTCTAAAGGATTAATTTGGTTTAAAGATAGTAATAAGACTAATAAAATTATAGATAATCTTAATAAAGAAGAGTACAAAGAAGAAATAGTCTCTACGAATCAAGAACTATATAATCCACCTAGTAATAAAAATGATTCTTATTGGGAGTATCAAAATGTTCCATTTTTACAAGTTGATTTTGAAGAATTAATTAAAAAGAATGATGATACCGTAGGATGGATTAATGTGATAGGGACTAATATTGATTATCCTATTGTCCAGTCTAATGATAATGTTTTTTATTTAGATCATTCTTTTGATAAAAGTTATAATCAAGCAGGATGGATATTTTCAGATTTTAGAAATAATTTAGATAATTTAAATCAAAATACAATTATTTATGGTCATGCTAGACTTGACAATACCATGTTTGGAAGTTTAAGTAAAACATTAGATAAAACTTGGTTTGATAATAAAGATCATCATATTATAAAAATATCTACACCTCTACATAATATGATTTTTCAAATATTTAGTATCTATATTATTCCTAAAGAAAGCTATTACATAACGAGTGCTTTTAATAGTGATACTTCGTTTTTAGAATTTTTAAATACTATTACTAGCCGAAGTATCATAGAGTTTAAGACAGAAACTAATATTAATGATCGAATCTTAACTTTATCCACTTGCAAAGATAATAATGGTAATAGATTAGTGCTACATGCTAAATTAATAAAAAAAGAAACTCGTTCTTAAGTTTCTTTTATGCTTGCCATAGTTTTCTATAAGTATATAAAACACCAGTGAATCCTAAGATACCTAAAATAGCATAAGTTAATATTCTATCATTGGTACTAGGGTTATCTTGGGTACTAAATAAATCTTGTACTTCATCCATAGATAACTCTTCTCCGGCTGGTATTTTTTGTTCAACACCATCTTTTTCAATCACTGAGTCATTAGTATCATCTGGTACCCAAATAGATGGTTTATCACTGGATTCAGTAGTATTTATGATATTAGTAGTACTGTCTAAAACTAGTTTAGAAGATTCAGTAACGTTAGAACCTTTTCCTAATTCAATTCCTCCAAATCCGTTACCGGATACATCGATGGTACCTTCTAATTTTACAGTAGAACCATTAATTAATAATGCAGCATTACCACCAGTTAATTTAATGTTTCTAATTGTTGCACTTGTTCTATATACTTGTAAAACATAGATTCCACCCCAGACAGTATTATCACTACTTTGACTACTTCCAAACGTTCCTGTATATCTTATTGTTTTATGATTACCATCAATAGTTACTGGTCTCATAATATTGATTTTCTCAGTAGTTTCAATGTCTTGTCCCAATATTATAGTAGATATTTCATCGTTAGCTAGTGCATCTTTTAATTCTTGTTGGTTATTTACAGTAATGGTATCCTCTTTTGCTTCAACTTGGATAACAGGAATGATAAAAATAGCAAGTAATAGAATAGTTAAAACTTTTCCAAAATTTTTAAACACTTGGTTTTCCTCCTTTCTAATTATAGTGTTCCTTGTTAATAAGAAAATATACAAAAAATTTGTCGAATTTTTTCACAAAAATAAAATTTTTATTTAATAAAGGTATAAAAAATGAAAAATAATACATATTAAATAAATAATAAATGGTTCATTATTTAAATCTATTATAGTTATGATATACTATTTATAGTAGGTGAGAGTAATGATTGAATTAAAAAATGTAACAAAAGTATATAAATCTAAAAAGTCATCTTCTACTGTAGCACTAGATAATATTAATTTAAATTTTGATAATAAAGGTATGGTTTTTATTGTTGGTAAGAGCGGAAGTGGTAAATCTACATTACTTAATTTATTAGGTGGATTAGATATCTTTACTAGTGGTGAAATTTTAATCAATGGTAAAAATATTTCATCTTTTAATCAAGATCAATTTGATTCTTATCGCAATACATATATAGGTTTTATTTTTCAAGAATTCAATGTTTTGGAACAGTATAATGTTTATGAAAATATTGAACTGTCTTTAAGACTTCAAAATCAAAAGGTTCTGAAAAGTGATATTGATAAGTTATTACATAAATTAGAATTAGATGGGTTAGGCACTAGAAAGATAAATGAATTATCAGGGGGACAGAAGCAAAGAGTAGCAATAGCACGTGCTCTTATTAAAAATCCTAAAATTATTTTAGCGGATGAACCAACAGGTAACTTAGATAAAAAGTCAAGTGAGCAAATATTTAATATTTTGAAAGAAATAAGTAAAAATCAATTAGTGATTGTAGTATCACATGATATTTCATCAGCAGAAAAATATGCATCACGAATTATTGAAATAGAAGATGGAAAAATAATAAAGGATTCTAATAGTAAAATTACTAAAACAAAAGAAGAAAACTTAGACTTAAAAAAGTCTAAGTTACCGGTATTTTATGCCTTAAAAATGGCTATTACAAGTTTTAAAAGGAAACCTGTCAAATTGTTTATGACAGTACTGCTTACTGCTATTTCATTAATTTTTATGGGTTTAACAGTTAATTGTGTATTGTTTGATAAGACCATGTTAATAGTAAATACGATGCAAGATAATGAGAACTATGTGTATGATATTTTTAATTCTCGCCTAGGAAGTGATGATTCTATTTCTCCTTTAGAGTTTAATGATAATGATTTAACTAATATAAGTACGATTACTTCTTCATTACTAAATCCCTCTTATTTGTTATATGATAATAATCAATTGTTACATTTTGAATTTGGAGAAAACGATATGACGTCGAATTATTATCGTAGAATAAGTGGTTCTTTTCAATTTATAGAAGTAAAGGATGAAAGAATTTTAGGAAACCTTATCGGTAGAGCACCACAAAAAAATAATGAAGTAGTGGTACATAAATATTTTGCTGATTATGCTATCAAGTTTGGTATTCAAGATGTTCATGGGCAATTATATTTTCCTAGTAGTTATTTAGAACTGGTAAGTAGTAATAAAGAAATAAAACTAGGGAATAATAGTGTTATTATTACAGGTATTATTGATGATGATGATAATTTATTTACAAGTGCTAAGGAAAGTGGAGTTTTTAAAGACGAGGAATTAGAAATATATTTCAATGATAACTATGTAAATAAAGCTAGTTATATCTATGTGAGGGATTTTGTAGATCATGCTCTTTTAAGAAATGATGAAGAAGTGATGCTTGATTATGTAATAATTTATAACCAGGATGGTAGTAAGTCTTTATATGGATTAGATACTAAATTTAGTTTTTTACAAGAAGATGTTAATATTATTACCAAGGATGGTATTAGAAATATTAATGAATTGAAAGAAGGAGAAGTAATTCTTTCTAGTACATCATTACAAAAGTTTGATGATAGTTTTGATAGTGAATTTAATAATTATTTATTAGAACATAGTAGTAATACTTATGAGGAATCACTAAATGAGTTTGTAAAATTATATTTATCTAATCATAAGCAAGAATTATATTTATCGATTTATCTACAAGACTTTTCTATTGAAAACAAACCGGTAGAAGTAATTGGTATATCTTTAGATGACAATAATTACATTAGCCATCATTATACAGATAATTATCATCCTATATCTAAAAAATTATATTCACTTAGAATTTTTGATGATAGAATGAACAGTTTATATCAATCTTTCAATAACTTGGTATATAATGATTATTTATCTAATAGCAAACTATCACCTGGTAGATATTACAGTTATGATGTGTTAGTGGATCCCTCAAATAAACTGATAGACGTTATTGCTTACTATGAAGCTTTAGATATTTTATTTTTAATATTAAGTATTGTCTTTTGTTTATTTACTTTGCTATTATTTTCTAATTTTATATCAGTATCTATTTCCTATTGTAAGAAGGAAATAGGCATTTTAAGAGCTCTAGGCGCTAGTAGAAGAGATATTATTAAAATATTTGGTTATGAATCTTTAATTATTGGTATATTATCATGGGTACTAGCTGTAGTAGGGTGGTTTGTAGTTTGTAATATTTTAAACAAAGAATTATTCAGTAATTTATATTACACTTTAAATGGAATAGTAACGCATCCATTAGTGCCTATTATAATGTTATTATATACATTAGCTATTGCTTTATTAATTACATCATTATCTATTACTAGAATAACCAAAATAAAACCAATTGACGCTATTTTAAATAAATAATAATAAAACGAGACTTTATATTATAGTCTCGTTTTACTTTAATTTTTTATTTTTGTTTTTTTTAAATTTTCCCAATTTTTAATCCATACAGCTTTTTGTTTAGGTACATTATCGATGCTTTTGTCTAAAAAGAATACCACAATTAATAAAAATATTGGTAATATTCCAAATAGAATATCTAAAGCGTTAGTAAAGCCTATTTTATTTTGATATTCTACTAAATAGATAATGTAAGATAGAATGCCTAGTAAAAATCCTACATAATTACGCATTGCTACTAAAAAACGAGAAAACTTACTTTTAGATGACTTTACTTGTGAATTTCTAGTTTCATATTTGACATCCATATTTGGCTCTAAGAAGACTATTAAATAGGCACTAATTCTTGCTACATTAGTTTTATAATGAGATATTCTTCCAGTAAAGGGAATGATAATACAAAAGGATATTAAAAATAAAAATGGTACTTGTAAATTAGCCGTGATAGCAAAGGTTAATATTGTAGATACAGCAGTAACCATAAATGTCGCTAGTGAATTATCTCTTTCCACACAATTTTGAATTTCATCTCTTAACATTCTATATTCTTCTAGTTTGCTTTCTTGTTCACTCATTAGTAATTACCTCTTTTCATAGTTTTTATTTTATCACCGGTAAATAATATCGTAAAGATTTTTAATGATAAAAATATTTTTATAAAGAAAAAGACGAACTATAAAAGTTCGAGTATCAATCAAAATGGTGCCGTTGAGGAAGTTATCTACAACTTTTACCAAAGGTAATTGATGTATGAATCAATCACTACATACATTAT